>NZ_DATNPA010000806.1:0-10851 GCF_036703385.1 Allocoleopsis sp.
ACCCGAACTTAGATTACTAGATTTCCTCAGTAAGGGGAAACGAGAAGCCTTTAATACGGCTTTGCAAAAAGCATTTGAACAGTACATTACCGATAAGTTTGCGGCTTGGAGCCTCACAGCAGAACAAGAGATGAATGCCGCTTTTCTAGGATTATCCCGCAGTGCGGCGCAGTACGGTGCATCCTACAATCAAGTAACTGACCGAATTACTGAAAAACTAACGGGTCAAAAGGTCAACCTTCATCCCAACGCCTCGATAGAAGAAGATAACTCGCCCGGATGGACGAAGTGGGCAATGGGTTTATTTTCCCTAGCACGCGGCAACATTGCAGGCGTTGCTATGGCGGGGGCAGGTTTCGATTGGAAAAATATCCTCTTCAACTATGTCGCGGTGATTGGTATTGGTAGCGTTCTTTCTGCCGTTACGGGTATTTTCTTAGGGCCAATTGGATTGGCATTAATTGGTATGGGAGTTGGATTTGTGCAAGCTGATCAAGCCCGACAAGAGTTAGTAAAAACGGCTAAGAAGGAATTGGTGAAATACCTGCCTCAGGTGGCAAATGAGCAATGGTTACCCGTTCATGATGCGGTTAAAGAATGTTTTGATGCTTATGAGCGTGAAGTCACCAAGCGGATTGATGATGATATTCTGTCGCGGAAAGCAGAGTTAGATAATCTACTCAAGCAAAAAGAATCTTTTGAAATTAATCAGGGGGCAGAATTGGAACGGCTCAAAAAGCTGGAGACTGATGTTTCCTCCCAATTACGGAGCGTGGAGACACTGTATCAGAACTTCCTCTCTGTCGTTGCTTGAATTTAACTATAGCGTTTCTCAGATCTATCTGTGAAATACATCAGAGTGACCTAACCCCCAACCCCTTCCCTACAAGGGAAGGGGAGTAAGAATCAAAACCTCTCTCAGCTAAAAAAAATTATCCGCTTCCCTCTCCTCTTAGGAGAGGGTTAGGGAGAGGTAGAGAGAGGTTGTTCAGAGAGGTCAGAGTGTACCGCCTCCAACCACGAACCGATATATTCAGCAACTAGTAAATAAGTGCAGAGAACAAAAAATGAGAAATTGGCCGACTTGGATTCCTAACCCTAATTCGTGGATGAGTGCAATTCTCCTAATTTTGCTTGTGCGGGGAATTGTTGTTGTCATCAGAATAATTGGGCAATACGGCTACTCGCTGATGGAGCTTTCACCAAAGTTGAGAATCATCTTGTATTTTTCAGCTTTACTGTCGCCTATCTTGGTGATTGCCGTTGTTCACCATTTGCTTCACATATTTCTGGATCGTTATGCTCCCACCAGCCGATCGCCAGGGATGAGTAACACAGAGGGGCTACTTCCTAGTTTAATGAGTTGGTGGGAGGGGTTCTATGGGTGGATGGCGATCGCACTAGCGATGTTAGTAAGCTTAATGATTGAGATACTCTCCTCGCGATCGTATAGCTCCTTCTATGAGATGCTTGCTTGGTGGGATGAGTTGAGAGATTTATTCACCCTCCCTACGCTTTACCGGGTGGTTACCGCCGCGTACCTTTACCAGTTTGAATATTTAGTTCGGAATCATCTGATGGCTGTTGGTTCAACCCGTCAGTCCAATCAAGAGTGAGGGATATTAGGACAAATGTCACTGACTTAAGCAAAAAGTAGTCGTTCTTTGAGAAAAACCTAGATTGGGGGGTTTCCCCCCAAACCCCCCACTGGGGGACGGAGTGCCTCCCCCAGACCCCCTGCACAAGGGTTCATTGGTGAGGTGAAGAAATTCTTAAGTCAGTGACATTCGAGTTAGACTCCCCTTTTGGGAAAGAGAGGAATCGTTGTATGCAACAGCAGGACATTTATCAAAACCTCGTTAGTAATCTTAGGTCGGCAATTGGAGTTCTTGAACTCGAAAAAACCTCACAACTTTATCGAGATGCCATATCTATCTGTGACTATCTCGAAGACCCAATTTTTCGGATTGCTGTCTTTGGTCCGTTTAATTACGGCAAGTCTACTTTACTCAATGCCATCCTTGGGAATCGTACATTACCCATCGATCTGATTCCCACAACCGGCGCGGCGATTCATGTCCGCTATGGGAACGAGTTACAGACTCGAATTACCTTCACTGATGGTACAGAAACCTGTGAAAGTGGTACTGAAGTTCTCAAGCGCTATGCCATCCTAGATGACCAAAGACGGATGCGAGGTGATGTTACCTCGGTTCAGGTTTACTGTCCTCATTCTTTCCTACAAACGGGTGTGGAATTGCTGGATTTGCCGGGAACCAATGACAGGGAAGCACAGGATGATTTAGTGCGTGACCAACTCCTAACGGCAGATTTGGTAGTTCAGGTACTCGATGCTCGGAAATTGATGACTTTATATGAGCGAGAGAACTTAAGAGATTGGTTGCTCGATCGCGGAATCAAAACCGTTGTCTTTGTCGCCAATTTCCTGAATTTACTAGAACCTGAAGACCAAAAGCAAGTTTACAATCGTTTACTATTTGTAGCTGAGAGTTTTCGCTCAGATTTACCGAATAATATCAGTAATTTATATCGCGTTGATGCCTTACCTGCTTTGAGAGCCAGACTCAAAGGTGATGTTTCCGCTGCACAAACGACGGGACTGGCGATGTTTGAATCAGCGTTGCAAACGATTGTGGCAGTGAAGCATAAAAAGCAAGATATCCGGTTCCCTCGTGTACAAGCGATCGCAACTCAAATTCAGCAAGCTTTACAAACTAAAGTGCAAGGCATTAGCACCCAATTGGAATCCACTGAAACCAAGCACAAGCAGAAGTTTGAGATTAAGCAAAAAGCACAGAAGCTCATTCAAAAAGGCTTCTCGGCAAGTGTTTCAGATTTTATGAGTTGGCTATACCTGCCAAAACTCCAAGACCGCTATCAATCAAACGTGGTAACAGCGCTTCAACAAGGAACTTTCAGTACTTGGGAACGAGGAGTCTTTAAGCAAGAAATTACCAAGTACGAACAGTCAATTGTGAAGTGGGTTCATCAAGCTTGTGAGTTTTTTGATTGCCCTCGGCCTGTTGCTTTATCAATTCCCTTCCCGGAACAACCGCAAGTCATTCTCCCGCAACCTCCTCAGTCGTCAACAAATCCTAAATCGCTGGATAATGTTACACCCGTTGCCGTCACAACCGGACTCGGTTTTATTTTCGCAGGGCCAGTTGGAGCCGCAGTAGCGGGTGGTGCTACTTATATCCTGAAAAAGCTGACTCAGGATACTGAACCCACTACGCAACCTGTTTCATCAAACGTTTATTTAGAGGAAGTTCAAGAGGCTTATACTCTGGCGGCTCAAGATTATCTGACGCGCTTTAGCAATCAAGCGTTCTCTACCCTTGAGCAATATCAAAAGACAGCTGATAAATTGATTAACATCCAAATCAAGGAAGAGCATTCTCCACAAACAACACAGCATTATCAATTGCAATTATTGCAAAGTTTGCTGGCTAATCTAAATCAAGAATTAGAGTCAGCAAGCGCTAAAATGCGGGAGACATAAACACATGGAAGATTTGGAGGGAAAATTCAGCTCTCTCGAAATTGATGCAGAAATACAGAAGCTGAAACAAAAACTGAAAAATCTCAATAGCAAAAATTCAGGCGCACAGACCCAGAGTCAGCCTAGTTCGACTCAACATGCAAGCTCAACTTCACCTACAAATGAAGAGAGAAAAGCTCGCTTCTATGCCATCCTAGAGCTACCCCTCACTGCTTCTCTTCAGGAAGTGAAACAGGCTTATAAACAGTTAGTGAAGCGATGCCATCCCGATTTATTTTTTGACAATCCTTCACGCAGACAGAAGGCTCAGGAAATTCTTACAAAAATCAATAAAGCTTACGACGAGCTATGCTCTAAAAATCAGTTGTAAGCGTAGTCTTATTAGCTATAATAAATTGTCTCTCCGACTTACGCAACCTTCCATAAGCGAATGGTTTTATCCGCACTTCCACTAGCAAGAATTGAGCTATCAGGGCAAAAAGCTAGATAATAAATAGCATCAGAATGGCCAGTAAAGGTGTTAATGAGGTCTCCTGTTATGGCATTCCATAGTTTGATGGTTTTATCATAACTGCCAGTCGCGAAAAAATGTCCATTAGAACTGAAAGCGATCGCTCTGATTTCTTCTGAATGTAAAGTTTCTTTAATTACTTCTTCTTGTATTTTGAATGCCCATAAGCTAAATGCACCTTTTAAGCCACCCGTTGCGAACGTCTGACCATTGGCATTGAAAGAAACTGCTCTGGGTGCTGAAGCGGCTGTGAAGGTAATTTCTTCGTAGGTATCCAGTTTCCAGAGTTTCATGGTGCTGCCTGCTGTGCTAATCAGGGATCGTTCAACAGGACTGAACGCTAGAGATGCGATCGCGTATGAATGTCCAGTCAGTGTAGAGATTTCTTCCCAAGTTGTCGTATTCCACAGCTTAATGACTTTATCCCCTCCACCGCTGGCAAGGATTGTGCCATCCGCACTAAAAGCAACAGCCCTCACCCCTTGTGCCAACCCACTCCCTTGACTATGCCCAGTTAAGGTGTGAGTTTTACCCTGCTTTGATTCGAGAAAATCCTGCAAGTGCCAAATTCTGATTGTATTATCCGTGCCGCCACTAGCAATGAACTGTCCATTAGGGCTAACCGTCACCGAAGTCACGGCGGATTCTGACCAATGATCGGCATGGCCCGTTAGAGTTTGGATGAGTTTGCCACTGATTAGATTCCACAGCTTAATTGTGTTATCTCCTGCACTGATGAGAGTTTCTCCGTCAGGACTAAATGCGATCCCTGTCACTGGAAATTTATGTCCATTAAGAATTCCTATCTGCGTGTATCGTTGTACAGTACGCATACTGACTTCCCCTGGATGGTAATACGTCAGGAAAATAATGTTAATTCCGCCTAGTTCAGGGAATTAATGTCTTTTGGCAGCAACAATCTCACTGAACGCTTCAATTCATTGTGCTGACTACAAAAGTCTCTTTTCGGCTGAAGGAAAGAGACTGTCCTCCAACACCTTAGCAGGGGTACTGTAGCGATCGCTATTTGTTAGGCAACACCTAATAAAAACTTCATTAAGGCTTTAATGTGGCTGTAAGATTTTAATGATCAAGAGATGGGGCTGAGGGTGAGCCTTGTCACCCTATTGGAAAAATGTCATTGCTCTGAACCTTAGCTAACTTTTGCTGCCGATTCCCGCAATGACTCTTCTTCTAACTTGATTACCACGTCAATGAGGTATCGAGCGAAGCGAATTGTATCGGCTAAACCTCTCTCTGTAACCGGATAGCTATAACGAGGGAAGCTTTCTCTGGGGTGCTGCCACCGCAACCATAAGTGTCCATCGACAACCTTTGTACTTATCAACCAGCCCCGATATCGCAGTGGTTGCATCTGCAAGCTGACTTCAGGCGTGTTTGCAGTTACTGGCATTCTCTGTCTCCTTGATCATCGTTTATCGGCGTGTTTATCCCGATCAACCCCTGCCAAAACATGCGTTCTGCATTACCTAGCACCCGGTTGATAAATTCGCCTATTTATGATAAGCCTCTTGACCGACATCAGCCAAAAGTGTAGATTGTTTCTTTGATTTTTTCTAGCTTGTATTTTTTCAACTAACCCCAGTAGGAGTCTCCATCCTTACTAAGGGTTTTGACTATACTCTGAGTGTAGCCTGTAAATTATAATATTCTGTCTTTGCGTAAAATTGTGTAGACTTTGCGTAAAATTGTGTAGACTTTGCGTAAAGTAAAATTGTCTAGAATATTGCTCTTTTTGGTGCCCATTCAACGGGTGGCAGGGCAGGCACAACACCTGCCCCTACAATTTCAGGCCAGATTACTTCGCTAGACTAAGAGGATACAGGGTTTCATCGGCTAGTGTTGCCAACAATCCCTGGAACAATTTGATCCCATCAGTGCCGCCGAGTAGGGAGTCTGACGCCCGTTCTGGGTGGGGCATCATCCCCAAAACTTTCCCTGTGCGATCGCAAATTCCCGCAATGTTGTTCAAGGAACCATTCGGGTTGGCTGTGTCGTCTGTCTCACCTGTAGCTTTGGCGTAACGAAACAAGACTTGTCCGTTATCTTCCAATGCTTTAAGAGTGTCCGAATCAGCGTAGTAGCGACCTTCTCCATGCGCAATAGGCAGGGTAATCACCTCTCCTGCTTGGTAAGCGGATGTCCAGGGAAGATCAGTGCGTTCCACTTTGACGGGGGCGCGATCGCAAATAAAATGTAAGTCTCGATTCCGTGTCAGTGCCCCTGGCAACAACCCCACTTCCGTTAATACTTGGAAGCCATTGCAAATACCCAGGACAAACTTACCCTGCTTAGCGTGTTCTACCACCTGCCTCATCACAGGCGAGAATTGAGCAATGGAACCACAGCGGAGGTAGTCCCCATAGCTGAAACCACCGGGTAGCACCACCACATCTAAGTCCGAAATATCCGTCTCCTGGTGCCAAACCATCCGCGTGGGTTGATCGAGTAAACTCTGAGTCACATAAGCCACATCGCGATCGCAGTTTGACCCCGGAAAGACCACAATCCCAAATTTCATCACGACGCCCCCATCAGTGCAGCTACTTCAACTAAATCAAACCGATAATTTTCAATCACTGGATTTGCCAACAGTTGATCGCAGATGCTGTCCAGTTGCTGCCGTGCCGTTTCCTCATTGGCAGCGCTTATCATAAGCTCAATATACTTGCCAATTCGCACCTGCTCCACGTTGTCATAACCCAGCTGCTTCAGTCCCGACTCTACCGCCACTCCAGCTGGATCTAATACTGAAGGTCGAAGGGTAACATAAATGTGCGCTTGATATTTGTGAATCACTCTTCATCCCCCAAATTATAAGAAAGCTTATTTTAAAGTTTGAAGCACCAAGTTCCAAAATCTCCCAGAAATTTTTAGTGAGTAAAGTAGCAAGCCCATGAAAATCCAGCGCACTCGTTCTCAAGATCGAATTTTGACGTTGCTCAAAAGCTTAAACCGTGCCGTTTCTGCCCAGGATATTTATATCGAGTTACGCAACCGTGAGCAAAGTATGGGTCTGGCAACAGTCTACCGTTCTCTGGAAGCGTTGAAGCTGGAGGGTTCGGTGCAAGTGCGAACCCTTGCTAACGGTGAATCCCTCTACAGTTCTGTGCAGCGCGACCAACATCACCTCACCTGCCTCAATTGTAGGCAATCCATTGCGATCAATGAATGTCCCGTTCATCAACTAGAATCACAGTTAGAAGATTCTCACCAATTCAGAATTTACTACCACACGCTGGAATTTTTTGGACTATGCGATCGCTGTTCTACCGCTTATCATAGCGAAGAAGCCGATTCAAATCCTCACCTCTAAGAACTTCAGCAGTTCGCTAGACAAAGGCTAACTCGCCAAGATTGGAGCGGATAGTGAGCATCTACGAGGGCAGTCAATTTTTGTGAGTTTTCTGCAAGTCGCAAGGTACATCCTATTAGGTGTGACTTACCTAGGGCTAGGGTTGGGGCAACTACCCGGTTTACGCATGAACCGAGCGACAATTGCCTTAGTGGGGTCAGCTTTTCTCATCACACTGGGAGTGCTGAATCTACAAGAGGCGTGGAGAGCGATCGATCCTAACACCATTGTGTTCTTGCTCAGCATGATGGTAGTGAATGCCAACCTCTCCTATTCGGGCTTTTTTCAACTGGCACTTTCGTCTTTGATTCGCCTTACCAGCAGTCCCTTTGGCTTGTTGATTGTCTTGACTTTTGGCAGTGGTATTCTTTCCGCGTTTTTCCTTAACGATACGTTGGCGCTGGTGTTTACCCCGTTAACCTTGAGTTTGACCGAAGCACTAAAGCTGAATCCGATTCCTTTTTTACTTGCGATCGCAGGTGCTACTAATATAGGGTCCGTTGCTACACTCAGCGGCAATCCCCAGAATATTTTAATCGGCTCTTTTTCCCAAATTGGCTACCTAAAATTTGCTCAAGCTCTCACCCCTGTTGCTCTGGCAGGGTTAGTCGTGCAAATTGGGTTACTGTGGCTATTGTATCCAGAAGTGCGATCGACAACCGCTGAGTCTAATCCTCCTCAGATACGCTACCGCATCTTTAAACCGTTGTTTAGCAAAACCTTAGTGGTCACTACAGGGCTTTTGCTGGCGTTTGCGGTAGGTGTTCCCCTGGGAGAAGCCTCGCTGACGGCGGCGGCGTTATTACTCATTACCCGTCGAGTGAAACCGCAAAAAATATTGCGGCGAGTGGATTGGAATCTATTGGTGATGTTTTCCGGTTTATTTATCCTGACTCACGCCACCCAAAAGCTTAACTTGTTGCAGCCATTTACCACTCTGGCTAACACCTCTGTAGGATTTTTAGGGGTGACAGCGGTGCTATCGAATTTAATCTCGAATGTACCAGCCGTACTCTTGTTGCATCCGTTAATTGAGAGAAGTGATACTTCATCTTGGTTGCTGTTGTCAGCTGGATCAACCTTGGCAGGCAATTTGACATTATTTGGTTCAGTAGCTAACTTGATTGTGGCGGAAGCGGCTGCACAATTGGGCTATGAATTAACCTTTAAACAGCATCTGCGATTTGGCTTACCGATCACGGCTATTACCTTAGCGATCGCTTATTTCTGGATTTATTAATAGACCGCATATTTAAGGTAATATTTGTGCCACAGGATAGGTAAAATAAAACCCGTTTGTGTAGGGTGGGTTAGGCGCTAGCCATAACCCACCAAAGACTCGAATAAGACGGCGTTACGCAACGCTAACATACCCTACAATTTTGCTTGCCTTTGAAAGGTGCAAGACTCCCCATGAGTCGTCGCTCACAACAAACAATAGACCTCTTGCTTGCATTCGATTTTCGCCCCCCTAGCCCCCCATGAATAAAAGGCTTCGTCCTTACTCCTCTCCCTTTTTAGGGGAGAACGAGAGGGGTAGGGGGAACCGAATTCAAAGTCCCCCCAAATTGGGGGATTTAGGGGGCATCCCAGGATTTATGCAAGAGGTCTAATGAAAGCCATTTTCCTTTACTCTTGCCTTTTGCCTTTTGACTTTCAAGTTAGACCTCCATGTGCTGCCGCACACAACGAACTGATGAAAATCAATCTTTGCTGACTTCTGACTCCTGACGCCTATTTTCAGAATAGAGCTGAGTAAATTTTCTTTCCTCGTAATGGGAGTCTTGCTGAAAAAATCCCATCTTTTTTGACTACCAGTTGTCTCAATCTCAGTCAAGCCCAGACTGACAAGATTTTTGTGGAGGTAACATCATGTCAGCTAACTTATAATTAACCTCAGATCGGTCAAAGCACGTTTAATTTCTAACATCAAAACTCCTTGCTTTGCCTCCTTATCTGCGAGGACAAGAAAGACCGCATCTTCTCCACAACTTGTCAAAATACTAAAGCCTTCATTACCATGAACATAGATGCGATCCATTGCACCTCTGCCGAGTTCTTGACCAATGCGTTCTCCCAAAGATAGCATGGCGGCAGACATTGCTGAAACCCTTTCCTCATCCATACTACCGGGCAAGCATGAAGCCAAGGGTAATCCGTCCGTGGTCACCATCGCTGCCCCTTGAACATTAGAGGTTATTGAGACAAAATTTTGGAGAATATGGCTCAGTTTTTGAGTATTGATTGCCATTGTTGCATCCCTGTCGAATTCAAGAGGTATAAAAGCTTGGCTAGAAGGCTAATCTATGATTGAGTACTCCAGAACATCATGAGTACCACCACGCAAGACAGACTCAGTTTGTTTTCCCTGTAAACGTTTGCCTAAAAAGGCTTCTAAGAAGCCCTGAATTGCACCTAAAGTATAGGTACACATACGGATTGAATCTTTGGGTTCACCAGAAGAGCAAAAAGTTTCTTTTGCATAGACTTTGTATAACTGTCCTTCTTGCTCGATCTTGTCGATAATGCACAGGCGGCTTCCCTCTTTACCTAAAATATGATTAGCCTTTTCTAGAATTTCGTCCAGAGACAAAGTAGCGCCTTCCTTAACTAAACCGAGTTCTTCCACTGAAATTTTCCCTTGCTTTCGACCAGCAGCAATCATCGCAATTGCAGCCGTTCTTTCGCCGAGTGTTTCTTCGATCCCCGTGAGGATTGACTTCAGAAAGATAATGCTACCGAAATCTCCAAGCTCTTGACGTAAGACATGCGGTTCTACAGACATAAGATACATCCCCTACCCTCTGTAGCTGTCCAGTTACATGGAAGTATTAATACGTATTAACCTTTTAAATATAATTATAAATCTAATTATGAAGAATGCGTAAAGTCTATTTCATACTTTAATGTATATGAATTTTTGCTGTAAAATATTAAATCATTTTTTATAGGTTAAAAAAAAACAAAGATTGGTAAAATAAGATTGTATATAAAGATACGGATTTAGTTAATGCACATATCCTTTTAACTTAGATTTCGTTCCAAAGCACTTCAGACAAATGAGTACACGAGACATTGCCATAGTCTTGGACTAGCGATCGCGCAAATGGTAGTCCTCGGCGGTTGGTAATCAATAGTAAGCAGAATCAGGAAAAATCACACAGATGGGAAAGGGGAGATTAGAAGCATTCAGTGATGGTGTAATCGCTATCATCATCACCATTATGGTGCTAGAAATGAAGGTGCCGCATGGGGCTGAGCTGGCTGCACTGCGTCCGTTGATTCCGATATTTCTGAGCTATGTGTTGAGTTTCGTATATGTCGGTATCTACTGGAACAACCATCATCACCTGCTACAAGCAGTGCGGCATGTTAACGGTCGTACCCTATGGGCGAACCTACATTTGTTGTTCTGGTTGTCTCTATTTCCCTTTGCTACTG
>NZ_DATNPA010000807.1:0-16260 GCF_036703385.1 Allocoleopsis sp.
GCGCTCGCTCAAAGTTATCCACCACTGGTAGTAATTCACTCAGCGTGACCCGCTTGATCTGCTGCTCTAAATCTTCTTTCTCTTTGCGTGTACGCTTGCGGAAATTATCAAAATCTGCGGCAATCCGCATAGATTGAATCTTTAATGCTTCGCTTTGCTGATTTATGTCTTCTAGGTGAGCCTTCAAGGCTTCATTTTCCTGCCTCAAGCTTGAGAGTGTCTCTAACTGCCCATCGCCTGCTGCTGCATCGGCTACAGCTTGAGTTGCCTGTTCCTCCCCATTGGCCCCTTCGAGGTTGGCTGATACCGATTTTGAATCGGCGGTTTGTTCCTCCAGTTCCGGTAGCGACTCTAAATCTATCAAGTCGCCCTCTGCTGCTGCCGCTACTGGGTCACTAAGTCCTTGGCTAGCAACTGCCTCATCCGTCGGCTGTGAAGTACTATCTGGCTGCTTTTCTTCGTCGATCATGCTCTACTCATCCCCACTTATAAAGACTGCTAGTACCTGCGATTTACTTTTTTGTTTTTCCACTAGCAACCTGATCCCGTACAAGTTTTTGGCAACCTTGAAGAAGCGCTACGCCTCGGCGCGGGATCGCGGCTTCCTCAAATTTTAGTGTGCCTCGGCTGAATATCACTCGCCTCTCTGGATAGGCGAGGCGGGAGCTACTTCCAGATGCCAGCATTTTTGCCCATCTTTAAAATATCTTCAGCTGTAACACATTGCGCTTCTAACCCAATGTAACACTCCTCGTGTCCCTCTAAACACCTATTTCTCTTTGTCAGTGTCACCGATATGACCCAGGATTACGCTGCCATGTTTGACAAACTGTCTTGTGGGAGCTGTGCAAGCGCGAGTTAGTAAAAGCTATTATCAGAATATTCTACATAATGAATAATGCTGCTCGTGCTAGCCCGCATCATTGTATCAACTTCAGCTTATCGGATGAAAACTGGGGTTTCATCCTTGTCAGGATATTTATAATCAAAGCGCGTTGGCATCCGACAGGACTCAGAAAAGAAAAGTCTTCCCCAAAGAGGGCGACAACGCAACCGACTTAAGGACAGAGCTTTTCTTCCTCTCGCTAGAGTCTTCTAAAAGTATCAGTGGACGTTTGTTGCCCTGATGCCAGCTTCTCAAATACAACTTAACCAAGCTTTTGAGAAGGATTTGTGAATTCGGGAATAAATTGTAACGTAAGGAAATACTCTCAGCCGCTATGACTAACTCCTCATCACAACGACGTGCCCTGATTGTTCGCAACGAGGTTTCGCCCTTTGGTAAATCCTTGATTGCGTCAGGTTACGTTGACACTGACCAGATGCAAAATGCGTTGGTGGAATCCCGCAAGTCAGGAAGACCCTTGACGGAGATTCTCGAATCAATGACGGGGCGTCAGCTGTCCCCCGACTTACTCCGCCAGTACAAAAAACAGCAGTTATTTGAGCTAAAAGTCCTTTACGGAGTTGAGTCGCTCGATCCGGAAATTAATGAAATTGCTACTCACCAACTGGGTGAACTGATAGACACACTGCTCCCCATTGATATCTGTCGTCGCTATCGCCTAGTACCGTTATCGAAGAATGAAACCCAGCCTCCATCAGTACTGGTGGCGATGGTAGATCCCGATAATCTCGATGCTCAGGATGATCTTAACCGTATCTTGCGACCTCAGGGAATTGCGCTGCAACGGATGGTCATAACTCAAGAAGACTATCAGCAGATCATTTCCAAGTACCTCGATGAAAAGCTGGCTAAGCAAAAGCAGATGGAGGTCGAGCAAGCTGTAGACGTACAACAAGATCTTCAGAATATAGATAGCCTCGATACTTTATCTGATGCACCGGACGAAGAAGCCGAGCTAGATTTGAAGGGTGCAGAAGATGCTCCTGTAATCAACCTGGTTAACAAAGTTCTTGCCAAGGCACTGCAAGAGGGAGTTTCAGATATTCACGTCGAACCGCAAGAAAATTCTCTACGTATCCGGTTCCGGAAAGATGGCGTGCTGCGCCAAGCCTTCGAGCCTTTACCGAAGAAAATCACTCCAGCGGTTTCGGCGCGTTTCAAAATTATGGCGGAACTGGATATTGCGGAACGACGCCTGCCTCAAGACGGTAAAATTCGGCGGATGTACCAAGGCCGCAAAGTTGACTTTCGAGTCAGTACCTTGCCCAGCCGCTATGGTGAAAAAGTTGTTCTACGAATTTTGGACAACGAGCAAACCCAGTTGGGTTTGGATAAGTTGATTACTGACCAAGATACGCTGGAAACGGTTCGGGAAATGGCCAACCGTCCCTTTGGCCTGATTTTGGTAACTGGCCCCACGGGTTCGGGTAAATCCACAACCTTATACTCGATGCTGGCTGAACGGAATGATCCTGGAGTCAATATCAGTACGGCGGAAGACCCCATTGAATATTCCTTAGCCGGGATTACTCAGGTGCAGGTGCTGCGTGAGAAGGGCATGGACTTTGCCTCGATTCTACGGTCTTTTTTGCGGCAAGACCCGGACGTGATTCTGGTTGGTGAGACGAGGGATAAGGAAACGGCTAAAACGGCTATTGAAGCGGCGCTCACGGGTCACTTAGTACTAACCACGCTTCACACAAATGACGCCGCAGGTGCGATCCCACGATTGGACGAAATGGGCGTAGAACCCTTCATGGTTTCCAATGCTCTGTTGGGAGTATTGGCGCAACGATTGATTCGACGTGTTTGCTCCGATTGTCGCATTACTTACGTGCCAACCTCTGCCGAATTAGCTCGCTTTGGTCTATCGACCTCCCGTGAAGGCGAAATCATGCTCTATCAGGCCAACACCCTGCAACCCGATGAAATTCAGGAAGCCAGAGCTAAAGGTAAACTCTGTCAAAAGTGTAATGGTGTTGGCTACAAAGGACGTGTGGGTGTTTATGAAGTCATGCGCATTAGCGATCGCCTTCAAACCTTAATCAACGAAGCTGCTCCAGCCGAGCGACTGAAGGAAGCCGCTGTAGAAGAGGGAATGACTACTTTATTAGCCTATAGCTTAAATCTGGTACAGCAAGGCTACACGACACTGGATGAAGTGGAACGTGTGACCTTTACAGATTCGGGGCTAGAAGCCGAACGCAAAGCCAAACGTAAGAGTTCTCTCAGCTGTCGGACTTGCTCAGCCACATTACAGCAGGAGTGGCTAGACTGTCCTTACTGCATGACACCTCGTTTTCAGGACTAAAAATACAGTTTTAGTTGTGAATTGTAAACTCTTGTTCCAACTAACAACTCACACTCAACAACCGTGAACCAAAAACTACTAAGGAGACAGCGTCATGGCAATGGAACTAATGATTGAAGACTTGATGGAGCAGTTGATTGAAATGGGCGGGTCAGATATGCACATTCAATCAGGTGCACCTGTCTACTTTCGGATTAGTGGAAAACTTCAGCCCATTCACGAAGACCCGCTGACTCCCCATGAGTGTCAGAAACTCATCTTTAGTATGCTCAATAATACCCAACGCAAGGAGTTGGAGCAGAATTGGGAATTAGATTGTTCCTATGGTGTTAAGGGATTGGCTCGTTTCCGGGTTAATGTCTACAAAGAACGGGGTTACTATGCTGCTTGCTTGAGGGCGTTGTCTTCCAAAATTCCTAACTTTGACCAATTAAATTTGCCCGATATTGTTCGGGAAATGAGTGAGAGACCCAGAGGCTTAGTCTTAGTCACCGGACCGACGGGGTCTGGTAAAACAACCACCCTAGCGGCAATGGTTGACCTGATTAATCGAACCCGACCCGAACATATTCTGACGGTTGAAGACCCAATTGAATATGTGTTCCCCAACATCAAAAGTTTGGTTCACCAACGTCAAAAGGGTGAAGATACTAAAAGCTTTGCCAATGCCCTGAAAGCAGCATTACGGGAAGACCCGGATGTAATTTTGGTCGGAGAAATGCGGGATTTGGAAACCATTTCTCTAGCTATTTCGGCAGCGGAAACAGGTCACTTAGTGATGGGGACACTGCATACTAGCTCTGCTGCTTCGACGATCAACCGGATTATCGACGTGTTCCCGCCAGAGCAACAACAACAAATCAATGCTCAGCTTTCTAACTCTTTAATTGCCGTATTTAGTCAAACCTTAATACCCAAGAAAAATCCCAAGCCGGGTGAGTTTGGTCGGGTGATGGGACAAGAAATTATGATTGTGACGCCTGCGATCGCAAACTTGATCCGGGAAGGAAAAGTAGCTCAAATCTACTCCGCCATCCAAACCGGTTCAAAAATGGGGATGCAGACGATGGAACAGTCGCTAGCGAATCTGGTTAAAACGGGTCAGATTTCCTTTGAAGCCGCTGTGTCTAAGAGTTCTAAGCCTGAAGAGTTGCAGCGGATTTTGGCTGGTGCTGGAAGTGCGATGGGTAACATGGGAGCTAAGGTTGCCCGCTAATTCTCTAGTTAAGGCGTGGATTTCGTGGGGGCAAGAAGAACGCCCCTTCCCATCATTAATCTTGAGAATGATATCAACTCCAGTGAATTACTTCATTTGTAACCTCTTGGTAAGAGTTAATAGCTACTAAATCAAAGTTAGCCCAATTACCGATTACCGATTACCCATCTAACGATGCTTTCCTTTCATCAAGACGCATATTATGCCTACCTTTATCGCTGAGGTTCGGGACACAAGAGGAAACGCAAAAAAAGAGAAAATTGAAGCGAACTCTCCCGAACAAGCCCGTACCATTCTTCAAAATCGATATGCTTCTGTTGGGGCTGTCAAGAAAGCATTCAGCCTGGATATTGACTTTTCAGAGCTTAATGCCAAATTTAGCAAGCTTACGGTCAAAGATAAAGCTGTATTTTCGCGCCAATTTGCGGCTATGGTCAACGCAGGTGTGGCTATGGTGCGATGTCTCGGCGTTTTATCTGAGCAGTGTCCCAATCCCAAGCTGAAAAAAGCACTTGTTTCTATAAGCGGCGAGGTGCAGCAGGGTACTAGTCTCTCGGACTCCATGCGTAAACACCCGGATTGCTTTGATAATCTATACGTTTGTATGGTGCAAGCGGGTGAGGTTGGGGGTGTCCTTGACGAGGTACTCAACCGCTTAGCCAAAGTTCTTGAGGATATGGCGCGGCTACAAAACCAAGTCAAATCTGCTATGGCTTACCCCACGGCAGTCGGAGTTTTGGCGCTCATTATCTTTATGGCGATGACGATATTTCTCATCCCGATCTTTGCGGGTATTTTCAAGGAACTGGAGGTAGAGTTACCCGCTCTGACAGCCTTTATGGTCGCTTTGAGCGAGATCATGAGAAGCTGGAGAATCATCATCCCGATCGCTATTATTATGGCTGTCTCCTTAGCCTTTCGATGGTACTATAAAACGCCAGTTGGTCGCGTACAAATCGATGGCTTTTTGTTGAAAATGCCGCTATTTGGCGACCTGAACCAAAAATCAGCAGTTGCTCGTTTCTGCCGAATTTTTGGAACGTTGACCCGCTCGGGGGTACCCATCCTTCAATCCTTAGACATTGTCCGAGATACGTCAGGAAACCAAGTGATTGCCAATGCGGTGGAGGCGGCAAAGCTAGAGATTCAACAAGGTGGGATGATTAGCCTCGCATTCCAAAAAGAGCAAGTTTTTCCTCTCCTCGCCATTCAGATGATCAGTATCGGTGAAGAAACAGGGGAGTTAGATTCCATGATGATGAAAGTGGCGGACTTTTATGAAGATGAGGTGGAGCAAGCCGTAAAAGCCCTTACCAGTCTGATCGAACCCATCATGATGGTTCTTCTGGCAGGCATGGTGGCGGTGATTCTACTTTCAATGTATCTGCCGCTGTTTAAGCTGTATGACGCTCTAGGCTAGAAGTCACAGCGTTCATCAGCAAGAGGAGAAATTCTTAAATTACCGAACAGCTTTCACTACAGAGGGTTTTCAACGTTGGTTCACATACCAAAAGGCGTTGTAACCCTCTACTTATTCAAACCAGTCCCCTTGCTCAGTCTTGCTCAACTATTAATAAAATTGGGTTAGTTATTACCATTTATTAAGATAAGAAAATGCCTGTTAAGCAATCTGACTACGAAACTAGTTTGGCCGAGTTTAGTAACCATGAGGGTGCGATCGCGCTGCTCAAGAAACACCGACCCTACTTGGAAACAATTCCCAGTATGCGCCGACCTGACGAGAGCGTGATTACTATTCCCTTACCAATTGTGCGAATTCGTCATCCTAAACCTCCGACTGGACAAAACCAAATTAGTTATACAGCCTCAGAAGAAGCTGTTTGCCTGCCCTGTGATGTCGCCATTTTGATGTGCGATCCAGAATGGAAAATTAAGATGGGGGTTGAGATTTTTGTCTTTATTCATCGCCCCCACGAAGACTTTTCCAACCTGCTCAGTCGCTGGCGTCAGACGCAAGTGTTGCTGGACAAAGACTACGAATGGCTAATGCCTCCTCGCCATCAACACGTTCTGAGTGAAGGGAATGATCGCCTTTATCCACTGTTTGTTGTCTTTCCCGAAACGCCAGAACGAATTCAGCGAGGACTGCTGGGTGGCTGTCTACCTTTTGTGATGCAGGTTCCAGAGGTTTTAGAAAAAGAGGAAAACGTAGAAACGTTGTCTCCTGAAAGCCCAACCACCGAAAAGGGTTGAAGGTTGATGAAAGTTGAAGGTTGAAAGTTGAAGGTTCTAACCTGCAACCTGCAACCTGCTAACCTGTAACTCCTACTTTACAAATTTCGGCATCACTTCAGCAGCGGTAAACAGACCATACATGCCTCGCTGATGTAGGGATACCCCAGCTTTGAGGTAGCCAAAAGCAGGACCACAAACATTAGCTGCCATGCTGGTCTCATCACCTAGAGTAAAGGTATGAGTCGAGATTTTTCCCTCAAAGGTACGGCCTGTGACTTGAACATTTGTACTCAGAGGTTTCTTGGGATTGCGGGTATCGACAACGCCGCCGACCGTGACGCGCTCGCGCGGACAAATCCCAGCTAGTTCTAACATTACATCATCTGCGTGTTCCATATTCTCCAAGTGCAGGATGCCATCGGTTCGATCCAATAAGGCTTCCACCTCGGCATCACTCATACTCCGAGCACGGTCAACATCGTAGCCAGGGAGGTGGGCAATATCTTCCCGAATGGTGGCTCGATAGGCTTCCCAGTTGGCAATCCCTACACCAAACGTAATTTTTACCTGGTGAATCTCGGCGTAACTCTGAGCCGCTAAAGTCGCGGCGGCTGTCAATAGCCCTGGTGTTGCACCGCAGCCCGTCATGTAGGTAATGCCTGCGGCTTGCAGCTCATTTTGTAGTGCTAATAGCTGCTCAACAGCACTCGTGCGCTTGAGGGCGTCCACCAAAACCCCCTGCCAACCCGCTTGGATAAATTGTTGTATGACTGAAGCCATAAAGGTATTGGGTAAATTCGGCAGCGCCAGGAAATACCCATCTACAGGGGCTTTTTCGATTAACTCCAGGATGCTGTGGTTGCTGAGGGTGCCTATTGGCTCGACATAGCCCACTGAACCTTGAGCCTGGTAAGCCGCGATACAGGTATCTGGGTTCAAGCCAGCGCTGTCATAGGCATAGCCTTTTTGATCGGCGGCTGCCACCCAAAGCATTTCACGTTTGGGCGCGAGAACTCGGGCAGCGGCTTGTCCCAAACCCCCAAAGCCCAGAACACCTACCCGTACTGGCTGGCTGAAGAGGAAATTAGCCGTTGTTGCGTCAGTTGGACTGATGCCTTGCTTGTCACTCATCTTGTCTGACTTTGTAAATAAAACAGATTTTAATTATCCAGGTTCACTGGCTCTACAGATCGACCCCCAGACACAAGGAAGCCCAGATCTGATCATGTATATTTTTGTAAAAGTCTACTTTTAAGGAAACTTAGTCGCTTGACTGCACTCAAAACATACGCGAAACTTAACTAAAAACTAGAGTAGGCTCCTAGTAGAATATTAAGTATTGTTTAAAAATGAGTAGTAGTGATGCGGTTGCTCTAATTCGATTGAGCAGCAATTAGCCTATCAGTGCGGTCGTCTTAGGGAAGGCGAGACACCATAAACTGCTCTTAAGTCACTGCTCCAGGCACGAATTGAGGATTACCCAGCAATCAATCATGAGCATGGAAACCTTAGAGTTCATCATCTATCCAGATGGTAGAGTCCAAGAAAAAGTCACTGGCATTATCGGAGCCTCTTGTGCAGAGGTAACAGCAGCGATTGAAGCTCAGTTAGGACGAGTTGTTTCTCAGGAAACAACCTCAGAGTACTTCGCCCAAAAACTGTCTCAGTCAGCCCAAGCAACGGCTCACGCGACTTTCAGCGATTGGTAAATTTTTTTGTTCAACCTAGCGTAGTTCGTTTATAAACAACCATGTCACATTTCAGTAACATAAAGACTCAAATCCGTAATCTCACCTCTTTAGAAGCCGCTTTATCCGATCTAGGTGTTGATTGGAAAGCTGGCCCTCGCTCAGTTCGAGGTTATCAAGGCCAAACCCGCAGTGCCGAAGTTGTTATTGAACAAGAGAATGACTATGACATCGGCTTTAGTTGGAATGGGAACGAATACGAACTAATTGCGGACTTGCAGTATTGGAAGCAGCCTTTGTCTGTGGATGGCTTCCTCAACCGGGTGACGCAGCGTTATGCTTACCATACGGTGATTCAAGAGACCGAGAAGCAAGGTTTTCAAGTTGCCGAGCAACAAAAAAATGCAGATGGTTCCATCCGTCTAGTTGTCCAACGCTGGAGTGCGTGATGTCTGATTCCTCCCCGATACCGGAGCGATCAGGTTTAGAGCCAGAACTAGGGGGCATTTTTCGTGATGCACCAGAGCGTTCTGGCTTTGAACCAGAGCTCGGCGGTGTTCTACGGCAGAAGGGTGTTTATGTAGATGAAATTACCTGTATTGGCTGTAAGCACTGTGCCCATGTCGCTCGGAACACCTTTTATATCGAGCCTGATTATGGGCGATCGCGCGTAGTTCGGCAAGATGGCGACGCAGAAGAAGTGGTTCAGGAAGCGATCGATACTTGTCCCGTTGATTGTATTCACTGGGTCGATTACACCGAACTAAAGCATCTTGAGGAAGAACGTCAATATCAGGTGATTCCGGTTGTTGGTTATCCGATTGACCACAGTTTGATTGCCATCCAGAGTCGGCAAAAGAAGCTGAAACAACAGCGTAAAAAGGCTAGAAAAGAACATCAATAGACTGTTTGTCTACCCTCCCATACCCAAAACCCTTGATGGCTGAGCGCTGTTGGGGGTTTTATTTTAGGGGGTGGTGTTCGTTGAGGAGTTTTTCCACTCTTGCTTCCTCGATTCTTGAGGTGATTCTTTTCGCTTCATGCATATCTCTTGTTGTTTTCGCCACACTGAATGTAGAGCCAACGGTAAACGCTAAACCCATGCTCATGTAGCCTTTTACCCAATTATCTACAGGAAGGTTCAGAATGCCAATCGTCATGGCAATAACGGCGATCGCAAAAGAAGACCAGGATTGAACGACCCATCCTGTACTGTGTGTCTGATTTCCCACTGGTGCTTGCATAGTCCTGCTACCTCAAATGACAGAAGCAAAAAATTTCTTCTTATGGTATTAATTTTGGCTTAAAAGAGAATGGAAGGTCGAGACAGTTTTTCAACTGTACAGAAAAAGTTACACAGATCGTGGCGTCAAATGGCTTAAAATCGCCAGTTCCACTTTCCTATCAATGTGACAGTTTTAAAATTGGATGGGAATAGTCCTGGAAAAGCTGTTGATTGGGTAGCAATGAGCAGATCGTTTTGCAGTAATAATTCTTGACCAATCTTATCTTTCTCTTCCCTCATAAAAGGTCTGTACCTTACCATCCGGGTTAAAAACCACGCGGATTTTGGGATTTCCTTCTCCCTGGACAGCAGAAACAAACGGTTCACCGGGCATTGGTATATTTGTGCGGTTGAGATTTTCTACGGCTGAGCTGTTGATAGGAATAATTCGTTCAACTGTACCATTCAGGTTGAGCAAGACATAATATTCCAGGATTTGTGTCAAGCCCGAAGGGGGTTGCCAGCGTTGTTGGAGATAGTCTCTAACCTCTCCGACTTGAGGGATTTTATCAAACAGAGTATTGTTTCTATCCGCCGTATCGGTTGGGGCAGATGCGGACTGGTTTGTCTGGGCTGAGGGAGAAGTCGTGCGGGCGGAAGCTGGAGGACTAGACTGATCGCCAGAATTAGAAGCTGTAGAGGTGCCAGGTTTGAGAGATGGCAAATCCGGTAGTGATGGGGCTGTTTCCGGTACGCTGGGTTTATTGGGTCGCGTTGCAGGCTTTTCAGGGGGAGCCTTTTGAGCAGAGGAGGGAGAGGGGCTCCTCTTAGAAATAGCAATTGTAGGACTAGCGGCTATAGAGTTAGGGCGAGAGGCTATGCTACCTGGAAGAATAGAGGTATCAGGACGCTTGGCATTGGTAACTGGGGGTTCAGCAGGGTTAACAGAGATAGTCGTAGTCTGGCGTTGATTTCCTAAGGAAGGATTCGTTGATCGCTGACTCCCTAGCGGTAAATTGAGCGGTCCAGGAGTCGATGGAATATTTACACGAGACGGGGGCGGCATCGTGGGTGCAGTAGATAGAGGTAGTGGCACCGTTGGCGTTGGTAAAAGAGCGATCGACGCTGTTGGTAATGGCGTCGCTTGGGTGGGAGAAGGCGTTGGCGTCGGTTGACTCGCGGTTGTTACGGGCTGGGTTTTAGGTTGATCGAAGTATTTCACTGCCGCCGCTGTGACTCCCACTGCCAGCACTACAGCTGCCGCTGTACCTGACCAAGCCGGTGGGGCTTTTTTCCAACTCAAAACGTTGAGTTTCGGTAATGCCACCGCCTCAGCTGCATATTCATCCAACGCTGTTGCCAGGTCGAATAGCTGGGTGACACTCAGCTTAACAAATGGCCCGGATTCTTCAGTCGCCAAGTGACCGAGAATCAGGTTATGGGCAAGTAAGCCTTTGGGTTCCAGGTAAATATCTGTAGCCAGAGACCGGGATTTAAGCGATCGCAGTTTGGAGTTGCCCTTGAGATTAGGCTCTACCCCTAAATCATCTACCCTGTCGGATTCTGGGTAAAGGGAGCGAGACGCGATCGCATCCGAGTTCATCACATTAGAGGTGGGTGAAGCGAGGAAATCCTGGCCGACATTTTCACTAGGGGTTGAGCTACTAGCCGCCGTTGCTGCCCGCGAGATGAGTGGCAGTTGTGTTGAGGGCGATTCGAGAAAGTTTTGTACGTAACTGTTTACCGCTTCACATAACATTTCTAGCTCCGTGTGATCGCCTCGGATAGTTACCCGTTTGTCATCAGACTGTCGCGGGTCATCAAAACGAAGCTCGAAGCGTAAGCCCTTCAGTACGGATCTTCCGACAAATCGTGATAAAGGCGAAGCTTTTGCCGCGATTTCCAGAGTGCAGGTTGGGGGAGTATATCGTCGTAAGTTTGAATTTGATAGAGGCATGAGATTAAAAAAGTTTTGAGGGTTGAGTTAGGGGAGAGTGGTGTTAAGAGCAAGCCAACAGAATTGTTGTATTGTTTTTTTATCCCCCACATATTGGCTTCGGAGTCTCTTGATATATAATCCAAAATCCAAAATGATATAACTCCTCGCTCCTCACTTTTAGGGGCTAGAGGACTTCAGTCTCGCGCTCGCTCCAGCAGTGCTAGCCAGAGGCGTCGGTGACCGTTGGGGCCGCTATAGAACAGCAGATCGATGAGCAGTTTAAGAGCCAGTTGAGTCAACCGATCAGGCGATACATTTTCTCCTTGCTCCATGCGCTCCTGGTAGGTGTTGCTAAACGTATCGAGATAATCTCCCAACAGAGCCGCGTGATGGGGTTCATTGTTTTGTTCTGCCATTTGTTCCAAAAGCGCGACAGCACGACGGATTAACTCCTGATGCTGTTTTGCTAGGTGGCAGATAATGAGAACGAGCGATCGCGCTTCTTCCACATCTAACTTTTTCCGCCCTCCTGAGCTTTTGCGCAGAGGGTTGGACTGCCGCAGACGCCATAGACCCACCCGATCCGACACCATCGACTCTAAATTTAAGTCAGCTGCTGCCTGGAGCATCGCCTCAGAACCAATGCCTGCTAAGGCTTCCAGCGCCAGTAATATCAAATCCAGCTGGGTTTTAATATTATCCAGCTCCAATGGGTCTGGCGCTTGACCCAGAGGCAATTCCTCCCAAGAGGCAGATGGTGGCGGCGTCTTTGCGGTAGAGCGCATAGCTTTAGAGTAGGTGACCAATTTAGGGGGCGGAGAGCAGTTACCAATCTTGAAACACGACTACCAGAGTTTACGGCAAGTTTCCAGCCGTATAGTGATAGTTCTGAAAGTTTTGCCGTTTGAGTTAATAATTCTTAACTGGGTAATGGGTAATGGGCTGTTTGATAATGATTACCCACTATTTAAGGTAAGCCAGTGTAACACCTGTACCACCCTCAGCTTGTTCAGCCAACTCAAACCGCTCAACCAGGGGATGTCGTTCCAGGAAGGCATGAACTCCTTGGCGCAGCTTTCCCGTTCCTTTTCCGTGGATAATCCACAGTGTCCCCAATTGGGTTGCTTCAGAAATCCCTTGCTCCAAGTCAAACTCAGCGTCTGCTACGTGCTTGCCCCGAATATCAATCGTATTTTTAGGCGTTCGGACAACTGGAGACGGTGGCGACGCTACAGCAGGGGTATGTGCCGGAGTTACTTTTTGTTTGACTGGCATCTCGGCTTTTTGCCCATCGAGGGATTCCACATCAGAAAGCAACACAGTCATTTTCATTAAGCCGAATCGTACTGTGAGTTCACCATCCTCATCTGGGGCACTCAGCACCTCAGCCGTCTGATTTAAGCGGGGAATACGGATGCGATCGCCCACGTTTGGTTTAAACCCTGGTTTCTGTTTGGCAGGCGGCTTCGCCGGAAGATGACGCTGGGCAATTTCCTTGAGAGCCTCGCTGGCTTTTTGGGCATTTTGAGCCATTTGTGGCCCTTGCTGCAACGTCCGAATCACTTGAGCGATTTCTTCCTTGGCTTGAATCAGCGCTTCCTGCACTGCCTTCTCCTGAGACAGCTTCAACACCCGCTCTCGTTCATTTAACAGCCTTGCCCGATCCGATACCTCTTGATGCAGGCGTTCAGCTTGTTGTAGTAACTGGGTTGCCTCTCTTGCCTTCGTTTCCTGGCGACGCCGTTGGGCTTCTAAACCCGCAATCACTTGGTTGATATCTTCGGATGCACCGCCAATCAGCGTTTGAGCCTGGTCAACCACGTTGGGGTTTAACCCCAGGCGTCGTGCCACCGAGAGGGCGTTAGAACGACCAGGAATGCCCCACAATAACCGATAAGTCGGTTGTAGGGTACTATCATCAAACTCAACCGAGGCATTCTCAAACCGCTCATCTTGATATTTCAGCGCCTTGAGTTCGCCATAGTGAGTGGTAGCCACGGTTAACTGTGCTGTATCTGCCAAGTGTTGCAACAGCGCGATCGCCAAAGCACTGCCCTCAGCCGGGTCAGTTCCTGCACCGACTTCATCAAGCAAGACTAGGGAAGGGTGGGGGGTTGAAAGTTTTTCGGGGGTTGAAGGTTGAAGGCTTTCTTCCCAACTTTCAACCTTCAACTCTTCAATAATCCGACTAATCCGGCGAATGTGACCCGAAAAAGTCGATAAACTCTGCTCGATCGACTGTTCATCCCCGATATCTGCCAGTACATACTCAAACCAAGGCAGTTCCACCGGTTCTCTGGCTGGGACGAATAGACCCACCTTTGCCATTAATGCCGCCAAGCCCAGCGTTTTCAAGGTAACCGTTTTACCACCCGTATTGGGGCCAGTAATGGCTACCACTCGAATGGACGGCTGAATGTGCACGTTAATCGGAACAACCGGTGTCCCTTGTTCGTGCTGCTGCTGCCAGACTAACAAGGGATGTCGGAGTTCGCGCAGCGTAATGATTTCTCCAGCAGGGCGGTCAATGAATCTGGGCGGATTGGCTTGCAACCACAAGCTATACCGTGCTTTTGCTGTTGCCAAATCCAGCGCTGTCGCAATGGCTAACAACTTCTCTAAGTCGGGCTTAACGGTTGCCACCTGCTGTGTCAGGGCTCGCAGAATTGATTCTTCTTCGGTTTGCTCTTGACGCCGATGGATTCTCAGCTGATTCGAGAGTCCGACGATCGCGTTGGGTTCGATATAAACCGTAGCACCTGTACTGGAGGTATCGTGTATAATGCCTGGAATCGCGTCTTTCTGAGGTGCTTTAACCGGAATAACGAAGCGATCGCCTCTTTGGGTAATCACCTGTTGCTGAACTGCACTGCTTTGACGCTGCAATATTCCCTGAAGAACTTGGTAAATTCGGTCTCGTAAGGATTTAATCTTGCTGCGGATTCCCGCCAGCTTCGGACTGGCTCGATCAGCTACATCCCCTCGATCATCAATACAGTGGTGGATTTCTTGCTCCAGTTCGGGATAAGTCCGCATCTCTGCCACCAATTCAGTGAGGATGGGCACGTCTTCCTGATCATCAATCACGCGACGCAAACGTCGAACGCCAGCCAATGTGGTTGCGATCGCTAACAGTTCTTCGCCTGACAAAAGTCCTTGAAGTTCTGCCCTCTCCAATGACTCGCCAATATCCTGGATTCCTTCAAAGGATAACCCACTGGTTAACCGTGCCTCCAGTTGATAGACTTCCTTGGTCTGAGCCAGCAAGTCCAGGCTCTCAGACTGAGTGGCTGGCGGTTGGAGATGATGAGCTGCGATCGCTCCCAGCTTTGTAGCGGCAAATGTAGCTAGGTGCTGGCACAGGCGTGACCATTCTAGCAGTTGTAAGGTTTCAGATTGAATCAAATTGAATCAAAATCTCAGATGTTAAAGCTGTCTCTAACGTCATTATGGGCTAATTTCCCAATCCGCAGCGAGTGGGATTAACCGTAATCTGCATTTCCAGACGTCCCCAGTAACAACAGGCAGACTCGCTTCCCGAAGCGATGCATGGGTTGTCTTCCAGTATCTGTCACCGTCAAAATTTCCTAAGCCTTCAGATTTTCGTTAGGTGGCAAAGAACTGTTGATTACCCAACCAGCCTCTTCCCAAGGTTCAAGCGGCACAACCGAGTAGCGAGCCACTGTCTCCTCAATTTGCTTAATTTCGTCAGACGCTACTGTCTTAAATATATCGTCTAAGGCTTCCCTGTCTTGAGCCGTCAGGGGCATCCTTGGATTCGCCGAATTGCTATCCATTTTTTCTAGACTGATTAATGTATCTGTAATCTTCCGGGCGGATAATTCTTTAAGAATTATTACAAATTGTGACAGAGCTGCCTCTTTCACTCTACTGAGATTTACGCTTCAGCGATTCCGACTTGGGAAGGAAAGACAGCATAGAAAGTGTTTTTTGGCAATCATTTGCCAAGGGCGTTCACTATACAGGGCAATTGCTACAAGCTTTAGTACTTTGTTACTGTGGCACCATTAGGGCTGATGCACTTAACTCATCTAACTCCTATCTTGGCAAGTTATAGCACTTGTGTGTGAATCTTGTGAGACTAGCCTGCTAATGTGTGGGCTTTTTTAATTGATTAGGGAGGCTTTCATCAGCTTTAACTAAGGCTTGACGTAAAGCTGTCTGTTGTTCTTTGTCTATGACATTGGTAGCGAGAATAAATCGACCCGCTTGCTGTCTTTCTTTTTCTAGGACAGTCTCATTGACTACTAATGTCGCTTGAATGTGATAGGTTTTGTAAGTGGGTTGAGTTTGCTTGCTTGGTCGTCCCGGTTGGGCCTAATGGTCTTGCTCAATGATTTTTACTGCTTCTAGAGTGTGATATTTCAACTGACTAGAAAACTGCATTGCTGCCATTCGGGCATCCGGTTCACAGCTAAATTTTTGTGCAGAGCCGATTGTCACCAGTAGGCAGATCGAGAAAATTTAACTCCGTCTAGCTGTGGAGTTGCTCGTTGCGATTACCAAAGAGCAAACGCCTGCGGGACACATTGCCATTGAGTATCTCAAGCAAGCTAAAAGCCAAGACAATCAGGAGTTGATTGAGGAAATCCTACTCTCAATCAATAGTACAAATAAACTATTCGACCGTAACAGACTTAGCGAGGTTGCGAGGCTGGTCTACATCCAAGCCACGCCGTGCTGCAATGTGATACGCCAAAAGCTGTAAGGGAATCACCGCAAGAATGGGGGAGAGCAATTCTTCCACTACTGGTACT
>NZ_DATNPA010000808.1:0-26327 GCF_036703385.1 Allocoleopsis sp.
TTTTGCTTTAGGCTACACGCTGGTTTTCTCAATTCTCGGCATCATCAATTTTGCTCACGGTGCGATTTTTACGTTAGGGGCTTACTTCACCTATAGCCTAGCTGGAGGAGCCTTTGGCTTTAATGGAGTACTGGCTAATGCCTCTTTACCCGTACAACTCCCCTTTGTTCTGGCCTTGTTTGTCGGTAGCCTTTTTGCGGGTCTGTGTGGAGTTTTAGTAGAACGCTTGGCGTTTAAACCTTTACGTGCTAGAGGAGCTGACCCACTCTTAACATTAGTTTCTAGTCTGGGTGCAGCCGTTGTCATTGTAAATTTGATTCAATATTTAGTAGGTGCAGAAATCTATACATTTCCAGCTGATGCCTACGGCAATATACCCGCCGCCATTAATTTTGGGACGGAGGCCAGACCGATTAATGTACGAACCGTTCAAGTGATTATATTTGGTGTTTCTACCTTCATTGTGGTTATTCTGACCTATGTGATTAGTTACACAAAGCTGGGAAAAGCCTTGCAAGCTGTGGCTGAAGATGCAACAACGGCTAGCTTGCTGGGAATTAATACAGAGCGTTTTATTGTGATCACATTCTTTTTGAGCGGGTTTTTGGGCGGTTTGGCAGGAACTCTTGTGGGTTCTAGTGTTAGTATTGCTGGCCCTTACTTTGGAATTACCTACGGACTGAAAGGGTTAGGGGTAATTGTGTTGGGTGGCTTAGGGAATATTCCGGGTGCAGTGGTGGGGGGATTGTTGTTAGGTTTGGCGGAGGCGTTTGTCCCTTCTGATTATTCGGGCTATAAAGATGCGATCGCATTCACTCTATTATTCATCATGCTTATGGTTCGACCCCAAGGATTATTCGGGCGATCGCGCCTGACAAAGGTCTAGTCTAGAAAAGGGCTCTGTTATTCGGCTAAAATCCTAAACTATTATTTTCATCAATGAGGCGTGCGATCGAGTATAGTTACTTCAATCCAATCGACTTCTGTTAAATCAACTCCACTGAGATTGACGGTTTTGAGGCAACCTTGACAAAGCTTTGCTCCCTTAAGATTCACTCGACTCAAATCAGTTCCCTGAAAATTTGCCTCCCTCAAGTTTGCTCCTTGCAGATTCGCTTGACGCAAGAATGCTACTTTGAGATTTGCGAAAGTCAGGTTCGTTTGAGAAAGATTGGCTTTCCGCAAATCAGCAGAGATAAGGTTCGCTCCAGATAAGTCTGCCATTTCTAGATTCGCCTTACGCAGGTCTGCTGAATTACAATTAGCTCTATTTAACTTCGCGTGTGAGAGGTCTGCTTCATACAGATTCGCCTCACACAAATCTGCCTCTATAAAATTTACTTCTTTGAGAGACCAGCCCCGAAAGTCAGCTTGACGTAAATTAGGCTGTATCTCAGGATGCTTTTCTCTCCACTCATTCCAGAGGACTGTTCCCTGCTGGAGCACCGCTAGATGTTCTGTGTTTGCCATCTCCCTAATTGGTTGAGTTTCAACTTTAATCTTCCCTTAAGTATGAACAACATGATTTATACGCCTCTGCTGTTAATCTTGAAAGTAAGAGATGGGAAGCAATCCCCTACTCAGGATGCTTACCAGCTAACGGATTCTATAGCTTATCCTCAAAGGGACTTTTTGCTGTCATTCACGGATATAAAATCATTTTTGGCTAAATCGAGTTAACGGATAAAAATCAAAACTAGAAATCGATATAGAACAATGGTAGACAAAACTCCTGCAAGGCGTCCAAGCAAAGCGGTAACTCAGGAAACGTTGCTACACCGGATGACAAATCGCATTCGGCAATCTCTGGAGTTGCAGGAAATTTTGTCAGCAACTGTGTCAGAAATGCGATCATTTTTGGATACAGACAGAGTTAAGGTTTACCGATTTCAGCCTGACGGCACGGGGCAGGTTATCGCCGAATCGGTCGCTCAAAATCGCTTACCCTCTCTCTTAGGTCTATACTTTCCGGCGGGGGATATTCCACCCCATGCTCGTGAAATGTTTGTTAAAGCGAGAGTGCGTTCCATTATCGATATTCCCACGCAGCGCCTGACCCTAGAGCGACTGGATTGCCCGGAAACAACAGGAGACTTAACGGTTGAGGACGTGTACAACCAAGGCATTGAAGATATCCTTCAGCGTCCGGTCGATCCTTGCCATGTGGAATATTTAACGAAAATAGGAGTGCAATCTTCCGTCGTCATTCCGATTCTGCATCAATACAAGTTATGGGGCTTGTTGGTCTCACACCACGCCCAGCCTAAGGCTTTCTCGCCAGATCAACTCCAGATTGTACAGATTTTAGCCGATCAAGTTGCGATCGCCATCTCCCAGTCTCATCTCCTCTTCCAAGCCCGCGAACGAGCCCGTCAAGAGACTATCATTAATCAAATTTCTACCCTGCTCCATTCCCCCCTGAAAATTTCGGACATTCTGCAAATTGCTTTAGAAACAGTCGTCAAAGCCATCAAAGGTTCGGGTGGCAGACTTTATGTAAGTTCCTCCGCAACGCGCTCAGATGTTGAACTCTACACCTATGGAGCACAGCCAATCCTATCCGAAGGCAACCAAACCCTGTTAGAGGATTATCCCTTTTGGCAGCAGGTGATGACTTGTGAAAGCCGATTCCCTCAACCCTGTAATGTCGCTGATTATTGGAGAAACTTAATCCTGAGTGAGGAGGAGGCTGTCAGGCTACGCAGCAATGCTGTTTCCCAAGTCCGAACTCTTAACGATATTTACCAAGAGCCTCAGTTGCTGGAGGTTGTACCTGTCTTTCGTCCTACCCGAATCCGCAGTTTGCTAGCCATGCCACTCATATATGGTGAGCAGTGTTTAGGAATCTTAAGTATTTTTCGAGACGAGATTGATACCGATATCCTGTGGGCTGGACGATTTGACCCAGATGAGCGACAAGATAGAGTCAGAAGTTCCTTTGAGGTTTGGCGAGAACTCAAATTGGGTCAAACTAGCGAGTGGACGGATGAAGAAATTGAAATATGCAGTTCAATCGGAACCCATCTGACGATGGCCGTCCTGCAAAATCGGCTCTACCAATGCGAATATCAGCAGCGTGTACTCGTGGAGATGCGCAATCAGGAGCTCAACAAAGCTCGTACTGTTGCCGAAGAAGCATCCCGTCTGAAATCAGACTTTTTATCCTCTACCAGTCACGAATTACGCACCCCTCTAGCTGCAACACTGAACTATCTAAAACTCCTCAAGGAAGGCTTTTACGATAATGAAGAAGAACTAAAAGAATATATTAGCGTCGCCTATAATTCAGCCGAAAATCTTGTTGATATTATCAACGATGTCTTAGATATTGCCAAAATAGAAGCAGGTCGCATGACTCTCAATCCAGAATTCATTCATTTGTCGCTTCTGTTGGAAGAGCAACAAAACTTATTCAGGCTTGAAAGTCGTCAAAAGGAGATTATCCTCGTCATTGAGTGCAAAGTGGAGAGAGTCTATACTGACCTGATGAAGCTGAGACAAGTTTTGACCAATCTCCTCTCCAATGCCTTTAAATTCACTCCAAGTGGTGAGATTCGGTTGGAGGTTGTACCCGAGACAATCGCTAATAACCATTGGGTAAAAATTTCAGTTGCCGATACAGGGATTGGTATCGAGGCGGCTAAACAAGATATTTTATTTGAGCCTTTTGTGCAGGCAGATGGTTCAGTTAAGCGACGGTATGGAGGAACCGGATTGGGTTTAACCGTTTGCAAGCGCTTGGTAGAACTGATGGGAGGTCAGATTGCGCTCTACAGTCCTGGCAAAGGAAAGGGGACAACGGTGACATTTACTCTACCGCAGCGCTGTTAAGAGGTAATTAATAATCACCATAAAGCTACCCATTCTCCATTCCTCATTTCCTGACTATGAAGATTTTACTTGTAGATGATGATTATCTATTAGCCAAAGCAACAGCTAAGTTAATTGAGCGCCTTGGCGGTCATCAAGTGTTCATTACCGATGAGCCAGTCACAATTTTCCAAGAATGTCAGACTGGAAACGTAGACCTTGTGCTGATGGATGTCAATCTGCCAGGAGCCTGCTGGAACGACGAAGAGATTAGCGGTGCAGACCTCGCTCGTTCTCTCAAAACTGACCCGCTGACTGCCCATATTCCAATTATTTTGCTCACTGCTTACGCCATGTTAAGTGAGCAAGAAAAGCTTTTACAAGCTTCTCAAGCTGATAAATTGTTAACCAAGCCCATTACAGATTATAACGTCTTTTTAGGATTGATAACCCGACTCTGGGAAGCCAGCCGGTAGCCACAGCCGGAATAAAAATGTAACAATTTGAATCTGAGGGTTTAAACTCTATCCTAAATTTCTAATTGATTAGCCACTTTATCCTTTACATAGCTTTGCATAATTGCATTGTGTTGATTTATGTAAGCTTACTTTAAGTTAGACGTTACAAAGTTATGATTTATAAATCAAATTTACAAAGCTTTTCAGTCGCTTTGAGTATGAGCGTTAAATTGAGTTCACATTGAGGTCATTAAGTCATGTACAAAATTGCTGTAGTGGATGATGACGAACATTGGTGTTTAGAGGTTCAGAGCTTCTTTCAAAAAAGTTTTGAAGTTACCTCATTTACAGGGATTCCATATTCTTTACATGAATTAGTCGATTATGATTTAGTCATTGTCTATTCCTCGTTGAAGCCGGAGAAAGGCTATGGAAAAAATAGTCACGGATTTGAAATAATTCGTTTTTTAAAAACACACGTTCCGAACTCGCCTTTGCTAGTAATCGCCTCAGACTCTCTGAGCAAAAGTGAAGTTAATATAGGAAGAAAAGCTTTCCCAGAAGCGGATGCTTTTTTTGCCAAAGATGCTGGGCTAGAAGAACTTTTGCAACAAACATTACAGTTACTAAACTCAAAGCATAAGAAGTTGTTTCAACAGTCAAACCAAGCGGTTACCGATATTAAAGCCATGTATACAATGGCTGTAGTCGATGATGATAAACATTGGTGCTTTACTATTGATCGTTTTTTTAGAAATGAGTTTGAAGTTTACAGTTTTCCGACAGCCGCCGATTTTTTAAAACAGTCTTTTGAATTTGACTTAGTGATTGTAGATTATTCGATTCCTCCTCTTGACTATGAAGATTATGTAGAAAGTCGTGAACTAATTCATTATTTAAAGAAATTGCGTTATCCTCCTTTAGTTCTTCTGGTTTCGGGATATGTGAGCAAAAATGACTCGGCGTTAGCGAAAAATATTTGTCCAGAAGCTGATGGTTTTTGTGCTAAAGATGCTGGTCTAGACGAACTTTCACGGACAATAAAAGACCTCCTTTCTTGCAAGAAATAATGATGGCGATAGAGACATAATTTTATTAAATTTTAGTTCAGAAACAACAAAAAACTGGCTAAGAGGAGCAAAAAAAAGACTAAATGTCAGATTTTATTAATAACTACGGCTTCTTAATCGTTTCGATGATTTTTGGTGCAATTTTAGGGCTTTCGGTGTATTTACCACTGATGGCAGGACAGCTGTCTTTAGCAACGCCGGGATTCTATGCTCTGGGGGGATATATCGCCGCCATTCTCTCAACTCAGGTCTTTAAGTTTACAGGGAATCTCTTTCCTGTTCCTTTCTTATTGTTAGAAATGCTGCTAGCAGGTTTAGTGTCGGCGGTACTCGCGATCGCACTAGGAATTCCTGTTCTCCGATTGCGGGGAATTTATTTAGCCATTGCTACCATTGCGTTCGTCGAAATCTTAAGAGTTCTCGCTCTCAACTTGGAGATTACAGGTGGTGCAGTAGGCATTTTTGCCATTCCACAACCCTTTCAAACTCAGATTGAGTATTTGTGGATTGCCTTACCTCTGTTGATTATAAGTATGCTCTTTCTCTACCGTCTAGAACGCATCCGAGTCGGTCGCGCCTTGAGCGCAATTCGTGAAGATGAACTGGCAGCAGATGCAATGGGAATTAACCCAACTCATTATAAAGTCCTGTCTTTTACTTTAGGAGCCGTTTTAGCCGGGTTAGTTGGAGCCGTGAGCGCTCATTTCTTGAATACCTGGAATGCTCGTCAAGGAACGTTTGATGCTAGTATTATCTACTTAGCGTTTGTATTGATTGGTGGGTCTAGAACCTTTGTTGGGCCAGTCTTAGGAGGCATCGTGCTGACAGCTTTACCAGAAGCATTGAGAGCAATGGCAGGAATCGGAAATTTACCGACTTGGCTAGCAAACTTTCTTCGTGATGGTCGTTTAATTATCTTTGGACTATTAATTGTAATCGGTAGTGTCTTCTATCCTCAAGGTATTATTACTCCAGACCTATTAAAGCGTTTAAAGCCAGTAAAACGATAACCACAATAACCATTTTTAAAGCCCAAAATCCAAAATCCAAAATCCAAAATCGAATGACCGACGAGCCGAAGGTAGATAAAAAAATAAAACCGATTTTAGAGGTGAGAAAGATAACTCGCCGTTTTGGTGGCCTTGTAGCGGTGAATAAAGTTTCTTTCACAGTTCAAAAAAATGAGATATTTGGTTTGATTGGACCCAATGGTGCTGGCAAAACAACTCTGTTTAATTTGATTACGGGTTTAATGCCGTCTTCAGAGGGTCAGCTGATTTACGAAGGGGAAGAGATTACCAAACTTCGCCCCTGTCGAATCGCAGCAAAAGGTATCGCCCGTACCTTTCAAAATCTGCGCCTATTTGGGAATCTGTCAGCGTTGGAAAATGTGGCGATCGCGCATCACATTCACAATAAAACGGGTTTAATCAAAGGTATATTGGGATTACCCCCAGCCCTCGCTGAAGAACAGAAAACCTTCGCTCAAGCCTTAGAATTATTGGAATTAGTGGGGCTCGCCGAGCGATCGCAGGAAAAAGCTTGCAACTTCCCTTACGGTGACCAAAGACGCTTAGAAATTGCCCGTGCCTTAGCCCTAAAGCCAAAACTTCTGCTCTTGGACGAACCCGCCGCAGGCATGAACCCTCATGAAAAGGGTGCCTTAAGTGAATTAATCCGGCAAATCCGCGATACCTTCAACTTAACCGTACTCCTGATCGAGCATCATGTACCGTTAGTGATGGGATTATGCGATCGCATTGCTGTTTTAGACTTTGGTCAGTTGATTGCTTTAGGTGAACCGGAGGCTGTGAAAAACGACCCAGCCGTCATTGAAGCGTATTTAGGGGATGAGTGATCAGGGCGAGTCATGTGGGAAACTGACTAAGCCTGATCTGCACATGTTTGCGGGAAAAAGAACTATCCCAGAACTTTTGACAAATGACAAAACCACTGCTTGAGGTCAAAAACCTATACGTTAATTACGGTGCTATTAAAGCTCTAATCGATATCAATCTAGTGGTCAACGAAGGTGAGATCGTAACCTTAATTGGTGCCAATGGCGCAGGCAAAAGTACGACCCTCAGAGCTATTTCCCGGTTAGTTAATCCTGTTAAGGGTCAAATTGTCTATAAAGGCCAAGATATCATGCGGCTTCGCCCCGATCGCATGGTCAGTCTGGGAATTGCCCACAGCCCTGAAGGACGCCGAGTATTGGCACGGCAAACTGTTTTGACGAATCTAGAATTAGGGGCGTACACTCGCTCTGATCGCTTGGGCATCAAAGCTGATATTGAACGTCAGTTTCTCATCTTCCCACGATTAGGAGAACGTCGCCATCAACTGGCTGGAACTCTCAGCGGTGGAGAACAGCAAATGTTAGCGATCGCGCGTGCCGTTATGAGTCGTCCTAAACTCTTGCTTCTCGATGAACCGAGTTTAGGATTAGCCCCCCAAATTGTTCGGGAAATCTTTTCTGTCATTCGCCAGCTTCACGAGGAGGAAGTCACTATTTTACTCGTAGAACAAAACGCCCGCCTCGCTTTAGATAATGCTCATAGAGGCTATGTTCTTGAAGCTGGACAACTGACTCTTACAGGTAATGCCTCCGAGCTAATTAATGATGAGAGGGTCAAAAAAGCTTATTTAGGCTAAACTCATATCTCTAAATAGAAAATTCTCAAGAAAAAGCCCTCTCAGAGCTTCCAGATGAGAGGGCACCTCAGTAGTCCAAATGCTTACAAATAAAAAGATACTGAGGAAGTGTGAATAATTTGTGAACCAATGACGATACTTACTACACTTACTCCCTTGCAGTGAACTTAATTGACCTTTAGCGCGTCATTACTCCCAATCATCCAAATAGCAGTAGCAGCATATCGCGATCGCATCAAGCACACCCGTAAAGGCGCTCAGAACTTGCTGAACCGATTGCGGCAAAATCATTGGAGTAAAGGAGTAATAAGATGTCCAAATTAGCTAAAAGTCTACCCATCTTGGGGTCTGTTGTTGTCTTGGGATACCTCAACACTAACCTCGTAACTCGTGCAATATCTCCGGTCAACAAACCCTCTTCTGCCTCTGCACCCTCCACCCAAGCGCAAAAACCTAATACGCTGTCAGACACGCAGGTCATTCCGGGAGTACGAGTTGGCCCAGTCACTCGCAATACAACTCGCCAAGACTTAGCTAAACGGTTTGGTGCAGCCCGCCTTAAAGATCAGCCCATTAACATCGGTGAGGGAGAGACGGAACCGGGCACCCGCGTAGAGTTGGGTTCAAAGCGTTCCTTCAGTGTCGTGTGGACGGATTCCACTCGCAGTAAAGCGAAAGAAATTCGTTACTTAGGTTCTGACTGGCGGACTCCGCAGGGTATTGGAGTTGGTACCTCTTTGGCTCAATTGCAGCAGAAGCTAGGTACATTTAAACTTTATGGATTTGCCTGGGACTACGGAGGCACAGTTTTGTTGGAAGGGACTAAGTTAGCTCAGTATGATCAGAAGCTGATTTTGCGACTGCGAATTGCACCCGATGCGGCTCGGAAATCACCCAATGATTTTAAAGCCGTGATGGGCGAACGCCAATTTTCTTCCAATAATCCCCACTTGCGATCGCTCAAACCTGAAGTAGGAGAAATGATTGTACAATTAGCTCCTAATCGTGAGTGAGCACTGAGTTGGAGAAGTTAGCAGCTTTCACCTTTGCACCCAAATTCAGGTACTGAGTTAGACCACTGTAATCGTACTGGCAATTGTGGCGCGTATTGAATTACGTCAGCGTTTCACATAGCTAAGTACAAAAAGCGCTCATTAGACTCCGGCAGAATAGCACCACCAAGCTCCATATCCTCAAAGTCAATGCCATTAAGCCTTGCTTCACTCAGATTTGCCCCACTTAAATCTGCCTTTTTCAAAATAGCCCACGTTAAGTTGGCCTGCTCTAGAGACGCTTTTGTCAGGTTAGCTCCAGTTAAGTCTGCTCCTTTAAGATTGGCCCCGAACAGATGGGCTTCACTCAAATTAGCCCGTGTCAAGTTAGTTCCTTCCAAGTTAGCGTGATTCAATTTTGCTTCTCTAAGGTTTACTCCTTCTAAATCAGCGCCACCGAGATCGACCTCTTTCAAAAAAGCTTTACTTAAGTTGACACCATTTAATGAAGCTCCATACAGCTTTGCTCCAACCAGCCTTGCCTCGGATAAATTTGCCCAATTGAAATTTACACCACTAAGATTTGTATCTCGCAGATTAGTTCTTTGTAAATCTGCTGCTGAGACGTTGGCACCCCACAGGTTAGCCCGTCTCAGATTGGCTCCGTTAAGATTAGCTCCACTGAGCTTGGCTCCCGGAAGTTTTGACTTCACCATGAAGGCTCCACTAAAGTTAGCTTTCGTCAGTTCAGTCTCCACAAGCTTGGCTTCGCTCATCTTGGCAAAGCTTAGATTAGCCCAGTTCAGTTGAGCACCACTCAAATCTGACTTGGTGAGAAACGCTCGACTCAAATTCGCGCCTCTCAAGTTAGCTCCTGTTAGGTTGACTCCAATCAGAGTGACTCCCCTTAAGTCTGCTCCGCAGAGATCGGCTCCCGAAAAATCTCTAGTTCCTTGCTCATAAAGGTGGAGCAGATATCTCACTTTCATAGTGTAGACACTCCAATAACAATGCTTTCACCTGAACTCTTCAAGCGAATTTTATTACCAACTTCAATCACCATATCAGTTGTAGCTCATTATTAGCCTTAGAGAAGCCGGATTGGTTTTTTAAACTTTATTATCGAAAGATGGGAATAAGGCGATTAATTCTACATTTCCTTTTTGGATCTTATCAATTTAGCCCGATTCTCTTATCAAGATTAAATAAATCTTTGCTAAAATTGAACTAATATTATGTTTACCCTAGCTTTCCTAATATCATCTTCATGAAACTCAATTAATATTACTTCCTGGATGTTGAAAAATTTATTTAAAAAAATGGCCTAACTGAGCAGGAGCCGGGGATGCTTACAGACGTTAAAGGGCACTCGTCAAAAAACTTTAAAATAAAGACTTAAGCGATAAGTAAATATACTCTTCCGTTTTCAGCAATTTACCCCTAAATTTACTCTTTCTCTTATTAAAGTTTATTCGCTGATATTATCTACACTAGCAAACGCAAACAGGCATACAGTACATCTCTCTAAGAGAGCTGGAAGGCAGTCAAACGTCGCGCTGCCGCAGCTGAGTACATCTTGCTATGTAAAAACAACGGTACGACATTCATCTAGTCCATAAACAACCCTCTTGGTTATCAACTAGAGAAATCCCGAACCCCATTAAGGCTTTGCTGTACTTAGGGGTTAGTAGTCCAAGAGCGATCGCCATCTGGGGTGCTACCCTTTGGGCGATCGCTCCTTTCTCAACAAACCTCTACTCTTGCTCAACCTTGTGGCTGAGTCGGGAGTAGGGAATAGACCTGACCATCAATTAACAGTCGGGTAATTCCCTTAGCTTGCAGATGAGAGCGAGTCTTCTGAAGCATCCGACTATCGGGTACTTTAATCACTCGCTGAGAACGATTAGAAAAACGCCGTGCAACTTTGTGGTTATCAAAGATCGGTAGCGTTTTCTCCTGAATTTCTTCCGCAGGAATCTGGCCTAAGTCGCTAAACTCTTTAAGGGGTCGAGCAATTAACTCCGCCGCTCGGTCTACGACCAGATAGCAGGTTCTGGGCAGGGAGGCTTCCGAAAGGGGTAAGACTTGAATCTTAACACCCCTTCCGGTAAGAGAGGTTTTTAATAGTTTCTGGCTGTGTTCATCTCCTACATCATCTTCCCAGTCCTCATCTAAATCCTCATCTAGGTCATCATCCTCGTCATCTAAATCCATCAAGTCGCTATCCAGCAACTCCCCGAAACCGTTAGATTCTGCCTGCTCAATTTCATCGAGCAGCTCTTCCGGCTCTTCAGGCTGATTTTCCTGAATAGTTGTGGGAAGATCTAGCGGCAATTCGGTCTGTATAGCCATTTCCTCCGTATCTTCTGAGTCAGGTACGGAGGAACGTCTACGTCGCCGACGCCCGTCGATAGGATTTAAAACTCTTGGTTGAGTATCTAAATCTAGCGATCGCGGCTTCGGGAGTTGAATTTTAGGTGCTGATTCAACCTCAATCTCTAGGGGTGGCTCTGTCGTTTGGATAATAGGCGAAGAGGCACTACCTGGAGTGCGATTTAATCGCTTTTGCTGAATCAGATCTTCGTATTCGGCCTCTAATAGGTTGCTTTTCAGGATGCGGCTGATGGTTGAGTTACTCACGCCATAGCGCACCGCCAGAGTTGAGGTTGTCTCTTCTGGGTATCGATACAGGTTTAAGATGTCGCTTTTGTCGGCATCAGATAGTTTTCTTGGACTCATATCTTAAGTTAAGCTCGCTTACGCGCACTACGGCGAGAGCGGCTTGATACGTCATATTCTAGAGCAGCGCCTATGGCAAACAGTACACCACTAAATACAAAAAAGACTTCTAGTAGACCACCACTTTGCAATGATATCTCTGTAGCCGCTTCATATTTGAAGTACATATCCGCAATATAGAGACAAAGCGTTGCCGCCGCAATCATCCGCCAAGATTGGGCGAAACGCCCGCCCCAGAAGGCTAATAAGAGAGTTGAGGCAATAATCAGGAGGAAGACGTCGCCAACGATGTAGAAGAAATTCACATATCGAGAGAGTGGGTTGAGGGATTCTTGGATTGTCATGGCCCAAGCCGGGGGTCGATTTTTTGAACTTAGAGAAGGCTTTTCTGGAGATGGTGATTCTGAGGCAGACTGGCTGGTTTGCTCTGACGGGGACGTTGATCCAGTTACGGTCTGTTCAGTAGCGTTAGACGGGGAAACCGCATCCGCTGCCTCTGATGCAGGATTGGGTGTGGCAAGCAAAACCCAAACCGCTAAAGCAATCCCTATAGCTGCGATCGCTCCTACGGTTACCCACTGCCACACCTCTAAATTCAAACGCCTAGGAAGAACGGCTAAAACCATACCCCAGCTGAGAAACAGATAGAACGTGATGTAAAACAAATCTGCCGGTGACACATCAGCGCTAAGACGAAAATAGAGTTCCCACACCGCCAATATTAAGTTACCAATAAACCAAGAGAGCATTCCCAGTCCAATCCCTAGCCAGACATTCCGTCCGCTAGCAATCTGAGGGCTACGCCAGTTTCTGTAACAGAGTACAGCCGCCCCTAAAAAGGGCAGAGTTTCCAGAATATAGGTACCAGTCAAGTACCATAACGGACTCTCTTGCCCAGGCGGTGTAATACCAAACAGCAGAAAGAACAATAGCGATATTACGGCCCATGCGATTCCTCCATAGACGATCTTCTGACCGCTTAGGGAGGATGGAGTACCCGATGACTTTTCTACAGAGCTGCTCATAAGACTTTCACCCTTATCACTCACAAGGGAAATCCCCAAAAGCCAATGTTATACCTTACAGGATGGCGTAGCCGTTTTAGGTTTTGATAACCTAGCCATAATACGTTGATTTAACCTTCTTTCTAGCTTATCGCCATAGCTTACCGAGTGGAGATGATTTGAGCCATTCAAGAAACTGAGCCAGATCGGCGGCTGGCATGTCTTGCAATATATCCCTCACTCCTTCCGCAAAGTTGGTATTTCCAAAATATTCCTTGCCCAGACGATAGAGTTCCTGTAATAGAGTAATCAGATGATGTTCCTCCCAAGGAGGTACCTGTAGGGCTGTCAGCGGCTCTAGGGTGAGTAGGTGTTTGACAGCGGTCGGAGAGTCAGCTTGAGGGAAGTGCCACTGCCGGAAGACTTCGGTAATATCTTTCTGAAACAATGCCGCTTGCCTGCCTCCCAGAAGGTCTTCTATATCCATGTAAACGGTTTGCAATAGTAATAGGCAGGCTTGGGTGAAGGGGACAATTTTCGCGTCAGGACTAGCTTCAGTTCCTAGTTGTTCTAGGCGAATTTTCCCCCAAACGCTGTATCGTTCAGGCTCTTCTAACAAGACACAGACTTTGCCCCGATTATCCGTGAGGTCTCGCCAGAAGGCTTTTGCCTCTTCTGCTTGATTAGCACTAAAGACGCTAATCAAGCGAAAAGATTGCCCCTGATAATTGAGAATTGGGATTTGTTGGTCCCGCTTCGGGTGCTGAAGAGAAGAGATTTCAACATCCTGCCTTTTCAGAATAAACATGACATTGGTAAATGACTCTTGACCGGTCCGGCGGGTGCTGGGGGGACGCACTGTAATACCCAAGCAACCATCTTTACTCCAGAATGCTTATAGTGAGGGTTTAACTGAGCTGCGATAGACACGAAAGCGCCTTGACCGAGAGGCTTATCCCTTGGAGTCGTACCGCTACCGATACAAGCACCTGACCATATATATATGGTTTATAGTGTACCTTGCTCGTCAAGCAGCTTGTTGCGCTTTTGTGCAAGGGTTGAGCATCTCGGCTTGCCATCACTAGCGTTGCACGGATACAATGCTTGATACGATAAAAGGTTAGTGTCTTAAATAGACTATCATTTGTTCTGAGCCTGGAGCTATCCGAATCTCAAAGCAACCTTCTGCTGAGAGCGGGACTATTCAGGTAAACCAGACAAAGTCTATGTTTGCGGTTTATTCTGTATGATCAATTTATGCTCTCGTAGCTCAGGGGATAGAGCAAGGGATTTCTAATCCCTTGGTCGTAGGTTCGAATCCTACCGAGGGCGTGATTCACGCAAAAGCAAGCTTTCAAGAAGGTGAAGCCTTGGCACAGACAACGGTGGAGTTCACCCAGCTATTGTGCCGCCAATATTTAGTATCAGGCAGCCTTACTCGGCGATCGCTCCTCCTCTAGACTAGTACTCTAGATATTGTTGAGTATCCAAGTCTGGAACCCAGCTTGCTACGGGCATGGCCGCAACATCAACAATTGGCAAATCGAGTAAGCGAGTTTGAAAGTCGGTGCAGTCATAGCCCCGTAGAGCCGATCCGTAGCCACTTAGAAAAACCTAGCTAGATAGACTCCCTAGGAACGGTCGAAAAGCTAGATAAAAGTTCTATGGAATCCCCCCTTTTCTAAAGGAGGGGAGGGTTCAACAAGCCAAAATGTCTCTTGGATGGGCGGCATCGAAGCGCTGGTTGAGTTCCGCTAAATCAAAATTGGGAGGTTGAACCGATGCATCTGTCGATTGAGTCATAATAACTTTCGCGTCCATTTTTTGAAGAATGTTCAATCCAGTCGCTTTTAACCTACCAATAGACCTATAGAATTGTGGAGAAAATTAATGCAATTAATTCTTTATAGTAAGCCCGGTTGCCACCTCTGTGAAGGACTACAACAAAAGCTAGAACAGATTCAAGGTTTGAACTTTAAGCTAGAAGTGCGAGATATTACGACGCGTGAAGATTGGTTTCACACTTACCAGTATGAGATACCAGTTTTATGTCGAGGCCATGCTGGGAAGGAAGAACCACTGCCTCGTCCTTCGCCTCGCACGACGGTACAGCAGTTGGAACGAATGTTACAAAAATATTTATCTGATTCGCCGGGAAGACCCCAAATGTAGCGAATGCGGAACTTGGGGATGTTAGCGAAGCGGGGCGTTAGCCCAAGGCGGTCAATTGCGCTCGGAAGGGTTACGACGCAATTGACAAACTATCTGGATTTATCTAGAATCAAGTAAATAGATAAAATAGTAGTTAATGGCAAATAAAGGCTACAAATTTCGGCTGTACCCAACAAAGAGCCAAGAAAAATACCTAGCTAAGTGTTTTGGGTGCAGCCGTTTTGTGTACAACCATTTTTTGCGGTTAATTACTGATGCTTATGCTGAATCCAAGAAGCACCTAAAGTATACTGACACAGCTAAATTGCTCACTCTCTTGAAGAAGGATGAAAAGTATTCCTGGTTGACAGAGGTCAACAGTCAGTCCCTACAACAGACACTTAAAGATTTAGAGTCAGCATTTAGTCGCTTTTTCAAAAAGCTAGGAAGCTTCCCTGTATTTAAGAAAAGGCGTAATCGTCAATCGTTTCGCATTCCACAACATTGGACTATGACTCCTGATGGAATGCTAAAACTTCCCAAGATGCTGCCTATTAAGATGGTGCAGCATCGAGCAATGGAAGGAACACCAAGTAGCGTCACTATTAGCAAAACTCCTACTGGCAAGTATTACGCATCCATCCAGGTTGAATATGACCACAAGGAGGCTCCGCTTAATGGTGGGAAGATTGGCGCTGACCTAGGGTTGAAGCATTTTTTGATTACAAGTGAAGGGAGGAAATATCCTAATCCCAGGTTCTACAAGCGTGCGTTAAAGCGTTTGAAGCGGTTGCAGCGTTCCTTGTCTCGCAAAGTCAAGGGGTCAAACAACCGCAATAAACAACGACTACTTGTCGCCTTAGCGCACGAGAAAGTAGTCAACCAGCGTCGAGATATGCAACATAAACTCTCTCTACAGTTAACGTGCGAAAACCAAGTTGTGGCTGTAGAAGACTTGCATATTAAGGGGATGGTTAAGAACCACAAACTAGCACAAGCTATTACCGATGCTGGTTGGGGTCAATTTCTGACGATGTTGGAATACAAGGGGAAACTCTATGGCTGCGAAATTTGTAAGCTAGACAGATTTTTCCCTAGCTCTAAGCGTTGTTCTAAGTGTGGATACATTCACGAGAATCTGACGTTAGACATTAGAGAGTGGACTTGCCCAGAATGTGGTACTCACCACGACCGAGACATCAACGCATCGACCAACATTCTGATATTTTCTGACCCACAAATACGGCAGGAATTGCCGGAATCTACGCCCAAAGAGCCTGTTGAAAGGCAGGGATACCAAGGGGGTTACTCCTTGGGCTTGGGAAGCCCCAAGGGCCGCTAGCGGCCCTTGAGGTAATTCACTGGTAGATGAGGCAAAATAGGCGCAGAAACAGGAACAGCAAGGGAGAAAGGGATAAGAGTAGACAATCTCGATCCAACGTCCTTAATTGCTAGTCCCCAGTCCCCAATCCCTATTTCCTTTCTTTGTGAGGAGCAAGATTTGAGATGAAGTTACGCGAGTTATTAGCGGAGATTCCTAACATTGTGCAAATGCCTAACCATCCAGCGCTTGAGGCTGAGGTGAAGGGACTCTCGACAAATTCTCATGCCTGCAAGGCGGGAGATTTATTTATTGGGATGCCAGGAACACGGGTTGATGGGGGAGAGTTTTGGGAAAGTGCGATCGCATCCGGTGCGATCGCCGCCCTGATTTCTCCTCAAGCCGCTGAAAAATCCCCTCATCCAGAAGAAAAAGGGACAAGCGCTTGTGTGATTGTCGCTTCGGATATGACCTCGGCTTGTGCCGAGGCGGCGGCGGCCTTCTACGACTACCCCACACGGCAGCTAAAAGTCATTGGTGTGACTGGCACCAACGGCAAAACTACAACAACCCATCTCATTGAATTTCTCCTAACCCATGCGCAGTTGCCTACAGCGCTTCTGGGCACACTTTATACTCGCTGGCCTGGTTTCCAGCAAACAGCGGTTCATACGACACCTTTTGCAGTGGAACTGCAACAACAACTCCAGTCGGCAGTTGAGGCGGGTTGTCAGATGGGTGTGATGGAAGTCAGTTCTCACGCCCTAGCCCAAGGTCGAGTAATGGGTTGCTCCTTTGAGGTAGGGGTATTTACCAATCTTACTCAAGACCATTTAGACTTCCACCGGGACATGGAAGATTACTTCGCTGCAAAAGCGCTTCTGTTTAATTCCGATTATCTCAAGGGACGGGCGATTATTAATATTGATGACCCTTATGGGAAGCGGTTAGTACAACAGTTGGATGCAGAGCAGGTCTGGTCTTACAGTGTTCACGATACCTCAGCTGATTTGTGGACAAGTGACCTAATTTATGAGCCGACTGGGGTCAGTGGTATCCTGCATACGCCTGCGGGTGAGGCTCCTTTCCGTTCACCCTTGGTGGGTCAGTACAATTTGTCCAATTGGCTGGCAGCGGTAGGGGCGGTTTTAGATCTGGGTTTGCAGTTAGAAACGGTAGTGGAGGCACTTCCTCAATTTATGGGTGTCCCCGGACGGATGGAACGGGTGCAAATTAAGCCGGAACAGGACGTGAGTGTGATTGTGGATTATGCTCACACGCCGGATAGTTTGGAGAATTTACTCAAGGCGTCGCGACCCTTTATTCAGGGCAAGATGATTTGTGTGTTTGGATGTGGGGGCGATCGCGATCGCACAAAGCGCCCGAAAATGGGTAAAATTGCAGCCGAACTTGCAGATGTGGCGGTTGTGACCTCCGATAATCCCCGGACGGAAGACCCCGAGAAAATTTTACAAGATATATTGGAGGGCATTCCGTCGTCAGTGGAACCGATGGTATTTAGCGATCGCGCCACGGCAATTCGTACTGCTATCTTGCAAGCTCAACCGGGAGACGGTGTTTTAATTGCAGGTAAAGGTCACGAAGACTATCAAATTCTTGGCACTGAAAAAATTCACTTTGATGACCGAGAGCAAGCACGAGAGGCTCTCACTGAGCGATTAGCCTAGTCAAAGACTGTCAAACTTAAAGGGAGTCAGGAATAGGGAATGGGGAGTAGTCCAGAGAAAATCCGTTTGACTTTTGACACTGAGATTGAAAAACAGTCATGGCTCAACAGAGCCTAACTATTATTAGTGCGTAATTCGTAATTATGTTTTGGATGGGGATGCGAGACCTCATCCAAAAGGAAAAGGGGACGACTTGAGACGTTCGGGTCTCTAACCCATCTTGAATTACGGATTACGCATCAATAATGAGTAATTATGATGACCGATGACTAACAGCAATGAACCTACCCTCATCTCAAGGTTTATCTTTCTATCAACTGGCTCTAGATTCACTTGAAGCTCCCCAGACTCTTAGAGTCAGTCCCGATATACTTCATTCACTGCTAGGAGCGCTGATAGATGTACTAATTGAGGGAAAAATCCCGGCGACACTTTGGGTGAAGCTACCGCCAGCAGAAATTTGGTTGACAGAACTCAAGCGATATCAGCAGCAAGTTAACGCTTCAAACAAAATTTTTTTGTGCAACTGGCTTAGGGAGGATTTAGTAGAGGTTAGGGATGGGGTGGAGCAGGCGACTAATGTCAAAGAAGATAGTCAATTTTTCTCCATTCAACTAGCAATCGGCCCTCAGCTAGGACAAGAGTACTTTTTGTTAGTTCTCTCTGAGCAGATTAGTGGTTTAATCGTAGCTTGCCAGACCTATCAGTCTGAGTCCTCTACGGCGGCTCGATGGCATCCAACTCAACCACTTTCAGCTATTTTTACCTTTGAACCCCGAGTGATTCACCGAGTATTCGAGGGTATAAAAGAGGCGATCGCTGTGGATGATTCGCTCTCTGAGGAGATACTAGAGTTGTGGGAAACTCGCCTTCCCCAAGGTGGCGCTTCTGACGAAAAGGAAATACTAACCCAGCTTTTAGTCAAGCAATTACAGCACACTGAGGCAATTCTCCACCCGCCTATCCCTAGCGATTTAAGCCTACAGGATGCGGTTAACCTTAACGCTACAACAAAGCTAACACCGGTTTTAGACCCTACCCTAACGACGCCACCACCACCGGATAATTGCTTACGCGACAAAGATGAGCTTCTAAAGCGAGTAATTCAGGAATTACGGACACCATTGACGAGTATGAAAACGGCGCTGAAGTTGTTGGATGCAGTGCAACTCAAGCCAATTCAGCGTCAACGCTACATACAGTTACTGAATACAGAGTGCGATCGCCAAAATTCTCTGATGACGGGTTTTCTAGAGTTAGTTCAGCTGGAGAGCGAACCTCAACCCAGTATAATGCCGTCAGTACAACTGGCAGACATAGTTCCCGGCGTGGTTAGCACCTATCAGGCGATCGCACAAGAAAAAGGTATCCGGCTTGACTATACAATTCCCTCTGATCTTCCCTCTGTCTCCTGTTTGGACACTTGGCTTCGACAAATCCTGATCAATCTGCTGCACAACAGTCTCAAGTTTACTCCGGCTGGCGGTCAAGTTACAGTACAAGCAACGCTTCAGGGCGAATATATCCAGCTAGCCTTTGACGATACAGGTATTGGTCTTGCCACTCATGAAATACCCATAATTTTCGACATTTTTTACCGAGGACGCTCAACCATTAGCGAAAACACAGGCGCAGGTTTAGGTTTAACCATTGTGCAGCATTTATTACTACGCTGTGGGGGTTCGATTTCAGTGACAAGTCGGTTAGGTGAAGGTTCTAGTTTCAAAGTACTGCTACTTGTTGCCTCTCCTACTGCCCCTTTGTGCCAAGGACGGAAGTAGACGGTTGAGTCAGAATAAATACGCTCTTACTTTTATTTCTTTAGATAGATGATATATAATTTTACCCACTAAAATAATTCCCCGTGTGAAGTTTTTATGAAAAAGGTAGAAAAATTGATGGAGCTTCCGTAAAATTCAGGTGATTTTGATTTACTTATGTATGCTTCATCCTTATTGTGTAACTTCTATAAGTGGTTATATGCAGGTAGATTTATATTTACTTGTGCAAGCTTAACCCTAAAAAAGTACTTCTAAGGAGATTTATCAGCCTCAGACTTTTGTTACAACAGCGGCTTGCCAGCATCTACTATGAAGTGTCTTCAGTTACGGTCTAAGGTTGACGGTATTGTCAGCAGTGATGAGTTCAGAGCCGACAAAGGCTACCTAGTCAAAGCTCAACAGAAATCTCTGCTGCATCTGTGGCGTCACATTAAGCAAGTAGCTAACTTGGGCCACGGCAACAATTCTGAGCGTGGACAAGTGTTCTGGGAGTTGATTGATAAAGCTTTTGTCCATCATCCTCAGTGGCGCTTAAGTGCAAATGAAGCAGCCTATCGAGTGTGGACAAACGAGTTTAATTTCTGTCTCAAGCCTAACCTACAGAGGTGGACAGCGCAAGCGGGATATGAAGCAGACAGATGCCTGCGTTCCCGGCACGACAAAATCCAGCAGTGGTGGTATTTCTTTGAATATCCGGAAGTTCCTTCGTTCAATAACGTGGCAGAGCCTGAGGCGTGCCGCTTAGCGCATTGTGTCTCATTGTGTCTAGCCGTGACTAAGCAGCAGGCGCACAGGGGATCGCGCTCAATGAATCAATTTGCTCAAACAGCAGACTTGCTGAGTGTAGTACAGACCAGTCGGCTACAGGGAAGGTGGGTGCTGGAGTTTTTCCAGGAAGTCTCGATGGCGAAGGCAGGGTAGAAGTCTCTACTCTCCCCCTTAGCTCAACTCGGTACCTGAATCCTTAGTACCCTATTACAGGAGTTTTTTATGGAATCTAAACATTACGCCGAAGATATAGATTTTCAAAAGTACTGGCTTATTTTAAGACGACATTGGCTACCCGGTACGACGGCCTTTGTGGTGATTTTTGTGCTCGCAACCAGCTTGGCGTTCTTGAAAAAGCCCACCTATTCAGCCCTAGGAAGGCTTTTGATTAAGAAGACCAATCCAACATCTGGCTTAGTAACAGAGGCATCAGCAAAAATAGGACAGTTAGAATCCTTAAATTTCATGAATACGCCTCTGGATACAGAAGCGGAGGTAATTCGTTCCATCCCCCTGATCCAAAAGACCATAGATACCTTAAAACTAAAAGACAAACAGGGGAACCCTCTAAAACCTGAGGACTTCCTAAAACAACTCACAGCAAAAGGTATCAAAGGAACCGATATATTGGAAGTTTCTTTTAAAAGCAAGTCTCCACAGGAAGCGGCAAAGGTCGTCAACACACTCATCGATCTCTATAAACGGAACAATATCCTTAGTAATCGAGCGGAGGCCGTTGCAGCTCGCCAATTTATCACCCAGCAGCTACCCGCCAGTGAGAGTACTGTGCGTCAAGCAGAAGCGAATCTGCGTATCTTTAGAGAAAAGAACAACGTAGTCGCACTAGAAGAAGAAGCCAACACCGCTGTGAAGGTGATTGCGGAGCTAGACCAGAAACTAGACCAAACTCGAAGTGAGCTTGAAGGTGTAACGGCTCGGGTCGCAGAACTCCAGAGAAAGACAGGTCTCAATTCAGGGCAAGCTATGGCTATGAACTCCCTGACTCAGTCTCTTGGGGTTCAGGAAGCGATCGTAGAAGTCCACAAGCTAGAAGATAAGCTGGCTGCTGAGCAAAGCCGCTTCCGAGACCAAAACCCTGAAATCGTTAACCTGAAGCTCGATTTAAACGCCAAAAAAGCACTACTACGGGAGCGGATCACGCAGGTTCTTGGCCGTGGACAGCAAGTTCCCGGCACGAATTTGCAGATGGGGGAGCAAAAACAAAAACTGATCGCAGACCTAGTGAATGCCGAGGTGGAACGCCAAGATTTGGCGAACCAAGTCACTTACCTCTATCAGGCTCGGTCTGCCTACAAACAACGGGTTAATGTCATACCCCGATTGCAACAGGGTCAGCGGGATTTACAGCGGCAAGTGGAAGCCGCTCAATCTTCCTATCAAGCTCTCTTAAAAAATCTCCAAGAAGTACGGATTGCAGAAAATCAAAATGTGGGTAACGCCAGCGTGCTGGCCTATGCCAGCGTGGCAGACAAGCCTGTTGGTCCTAAGAAAAAGCTACTCCTAGCCGCAGGTCTTGTGGGGGGTAGCATGTTTTACGTAGTCGTTACTTTCCTTCTAGACATAAGAGATCCATCGATCAAAACAGCAAAACAGGTACGGGAGTTATATGGGTATACCTGGCTAGGAATGATTCCTAATTCAAAGAGAAAAGGGTTCTTTCATAGCCGAAAACAAGACGAGTTTGTGCCGCCACTTCCCGTTAGAGATGCTCCTCAGGCGGTAAGTTCTCAAGCGTACCGGATGCTACAGGCTAACTTAAAATTTCTGAGTCCCGATAAAGAACTAAAAGTCGTTGTAGTAACCAGTTCGGTTTCCAAAGAGGGCAAGTCTACTGTCTCTGCTAATTTGGCTGTAGCTATGGCTCAATTGGGTCACCGAGTCTTGTTGATCGATGCGGATTTGCATCATCCGATGCAGCATCATATATGGCACTTAGCTAATGCGGTAGGATTGAGCGATGTCATCGTGAATCGGGCTGAATTTGGCATCGCGGTGAGAGAAGTGATGGATAAGTTAGATGTCCTTCCCTCGGGAGTGATACCTCCCAATCCGTTGGCTCTGCTTGACTCCAAGCGGATGAATTCATTAATTGAAGAGTTTTCTCAGACCTATGATTTTGTAATACTTGATACACCTCCTCTGATCTTGGCGGCTGATGCCCTAAGTTTGAGCAAAATGACTGATGGTGTTTTATTGGTAGCTCGACCAGGTACTCTTGATCGAGTCAGCGCTACCGCTGCCAAGGAATTTTTGGTGCAATCAGGACAGAAAGTTTTAGGTCTAGTGATCAATGGTGTAAAAGTTGAAAACGAACCTGATAGTTACTTCCACCATGCCAAGTCCTACTACCAAGAAGACTTAACAACCTCGAAAGAGGTCACGACATCTCAGACGGAAAAAATTTCTAACCGCTCTTAAGTTGATATGAAAGGTTATCCCCGTATTATTACCTACGTCAGGGGACAAGTATGAGCCTAAAGACTCAAGTCCTCCGTGGAGGAACCTACCTCGTACTTCGTCAGGGGCTAGGGGTGATCATTAGCTTTGTGGGCGTGCTGCTACTCACCCGGATTATCGGTCCGGAACAATACGGCCTTTACGCAGCTGCCACAGCTATATTTCTGTATCTTCAGATTCTCAGTCAGTTGGGAATCGAGGTTTATCTCGTGCGGCGGGAAGGGGAAGAGCAATTAAAGGTCTACAACCAAGCTTTCACCCTTTTGCTTCTGCAAGCGATCGCAGGAATGCTCTTAGCTTTCCTAGCACTTCCCCTCATAGAAAAGTGGGTGCGCCTAGAAGGCTTTCGCTCTGTAGCCCAAGTCTTGTTTCTGGGACTGCCAGTCGTTCTGTTGAATCAGGTACCGATGGCTCGGCTGGAGCGGAACCTAGACTACAAGCGCGTCGCGATGATTGAGCTTCTCGGTCAGCTGCTCTGCTATCTCGTCGCCTTCCCAATGGCCTTCAAGGGAGCTGGAGTATGGGCACTGGTGGCAGGATGGTGGGTTCAGCAGCTTCAATCTCTAGTTCTCCTCTACTGGAACGCAAACTACCGACCTCGGTTCTCCTGGGATCTGAATTTAATCAAGCAAATGCTTAGCTACAGCATGGGTTTCTCCGCCTCAATTTGGGTCTGGCAGTTACGTACCCTGATCAACCCCCTGCTAGTAGGTCGGTACGCTGGAGCTGAGGCAGTGGGGTACGTGGCCTTAGCCATCCGCCTGATAGAGATTCTCAGTTTCGTGAAGATTGCGACATGGCGAATTTCTATCGCTACCCTAGCCCGCTTGCAGGGGAACCGAGAGCGACTACTCAATGCTGTAAGCGAGGGTATGGGTCTTCAGATCTTAGCCTTGGGGCCTCTCTTAGCCGTAGTCAGTTGGATTGGGCCCTGGCTTATTCCTCTCGTGTTCGGTTCCCGTTGGCTTCCAGTGGTAGAGGTCTATCCTTTTATTGCCTTGAGCTATCTGAGCAACTCCATGTTTAACATGCATTCCTCGACGCTCTACGTGCTGCAACGAAACTGGGAAGTTACAGCCTTTCACGTCGTACATATGATCCTTTTTGCAGGAGCAGCCTTCTTGCTGTTACCCCGCTTGGGGTTGTTGGGATATGGCTGGGCTGAAGTGGTGGCTTTGGTGAGTTATGTCGTAATCCACATCTACCTCCTGCGTAACATTGGCAATCCAGACTATCGATTGGCTGGCTTGTGGTGGGGTGCATGTGGACTAGCTTTGTTTGCTTACCAGCTAGGATGGTGGGCTGGTGTGGGCTTAGTAGCGGTAGCATTGTTACCAGAAACACACCAAAAGCTAAGAGATTACCTGAAAAGCCTAAGGGGAGTAAAGCCTGAAGGAACATCGTAAAATTAGGCACCATGAACTGCGTTCACAACGTTACATGCAGCATTCTCCGCAGGAGTAAGAATGAAAATCCTTACTCTCCTGACTTCTACCTCCTGACTCCTGGCTCCTATTTTCATTCACAGCATCATGCTCAACAACTACAACACCGTGAGCCAGAAGAACGGGAAGTTGTAAACAACTATTTATCCTCGGTTGCATTACTAGAGAGACTCCAGATAAATGCTAGAGCCTTTACCACCGCGTAAATTAGTTAACCCACTCTTACACTTTGCTGAAGAAAGATTCGCAGTTTTTGCCCTGCTACTTTTTTCAGGGGTCTTGACTTGTTCAAGCTATTACAACGTATCGGAGGGTGTTGGAGGATATGGTTTTTATGTCTCTTCTGTGTTTGACCGTATTACGTCGGTTTTGGAGTATGGGGTTTATGCAGCTACCATTTTCCTGATTCTTGCGCGTTTCAAAACTGTTATTCGTCCGGCGATGAGAGACCCGTTCTTATGGGCTTTAGTAGGACTTATTGTCCTTTCTTTTATTTGGTCTGATTTCCCGGATGCGTCGAAGAAAGCGGGTCAATATGTGTTTTTCACAACCTTGTTTGGGCTGTACTTTAGTTCACGCTTTACCTTGGAAGAGCAACTACGGATAGTGGCGTGGGCGTTGCTCCTAGGCGCAGCATTTAGCTTAGTGTATACCCTGGCGTTTCGGGGGGCTGGCATAGAACAAGGAACTCATTCGGGAGCATGGCGCGGACCTTTAATACACAAAAACCACTTTGGTCGTCTTATGGTTTTATCTGCGCTAGCTAGTTTACTGGCTGCTTTCAACAGTAGTAAATACCGTTACCTTCTATGGATGGGCTGTGGCCTTTCGGTTGCTATGCTTGCGCTGTCAGCTTCAGGGACTGGTCGAGGTAACCTTTTACTCCTTCTCATTCTCTTGCCTTTCTATAGCGCTTTGCGGTGGACTGACTCCCTGGCTATTCCCTTCTTTATCACTGTGATATCAGTGGGTGGAAGTGTAGCTATGTGGTTTCTGAGTGGTTGGGATGACGTGATGTTTAGTTTAGGAAAAGATCCTACCCTCAGCGGTCGTACTTTTATTTGGGATGCTGTCATAGAAAGATTGTGGCAGCGTCCTTGGTTAGGCTATGGATATCATGGATTCTGGGACGAAAAAGGGGAGTCTATCTATGTTTTTCGTGCCGTTCACTACATAGTGTACCAGGCTCACAATGGTTTTTTAAACACAGCGATCGAGCTTGGTTTAGTAGGGCTGTTCTTTTTTGTGGCTAGTATTGTTTTCACCTACATACGGGCAATCAAATGGGTGCGATCGGGTAAAACATCAGCCGAGCTATGGCCAATAACATACATAACGTTCTTACTTTTGTATAACTACACCGAAACGACAACGGTAGAGCAAAGGTCTCTATTTTGGGTATTGTTTGTTGCCATAAGCCTCTCTTTAAAACGTGTAAAGTGGGTAAAAATTGGAGAAAAAAGCGAAATTATAGAAAAGCCAGGCTTAGTCGAACAGCTCTAGAAAGCTTCGCTATTCGTCTAATTCACACATCTGTGTACCCTTCTCTCTAGTATTCGTGCTTATTAGGATGAACCAATCTGTCAGCTTAACTGATTTACAATCCAAATTCATGGCAGAGAATAAGTCTATGAATATTCAAGTAAAACTTCCTAAAAGTGTGCATCAAAGGCTTTGCTGTCCAGTTTGCAGGTCAAAATTGGCATTGACTAATGAGCAATTTGAATGCACAAATCCACCCTGCGCAACTTATTTCCCTGTAGTTGAGGGCATACCTATTTTAATCAACGAATCTGCCAGTGTTTTTTCTGTTAATGACTTTCTCAACTATGAAAGTACAACCTTTAACCTAAAGCCAAAATCGAAAATAAAACAGGTTTTGGAAAATTTAATACCCAGAACTGATATTAATGTAAAGAGTGAAACGAATTATAAAAGGTTTGCAGAGCTTATCCAGAAGCAGAGTG
>NZ_DATNPA010000809.1:0-19601 GCF_036703385.1 Allocoleopsis sp.
TACCCAACTGGCACAACCCCCACCGACCAGATTGAGCATATATACTCACCTATCCCTCCCTGGCTTACCCCAAAATCTGACCTAGCACCCCACCCTACCCAATTCCAAGGCTTACAGCGCTTCCTAGCGGCGATAGAAGTTACATCTGCAATCCCAACATCCCATCAGACCCCGCTAACATGAGCCACACGGTACGGGATGGGGTTAGTTGGTAGGACAAATTGAAAAGGGAAAATAAGGTAGCTTACAGACGATTCTCGAAGGGTATCGGGAAAAGGTGAAAAATGTACGTGTTTTCGGCACAGGGTAATCTAGTCCGCCAGGAGAGAGATACGATTTTTAGTGTGTGATAACAATAAGGTTTAGCTACAAACTAGGTTCTTAGTCGCGATCGCATTTTTGGAATTATCACATCCGTTAAATCACGGACTCTCACTTGACTTTTATCAAGACAATTTCCGTGTTTCTTACGTCGCCGGAATAAGGGATAAACCCGACACTGAAGGACAGAGACAACTACTCAGTTCTGACAATCGAATGTCAATCTTGCACTCAGACTGAGGACATTTCCTAGTAAACCTTACTTATTTTAGAGATTTAACTATGTTCAAGGATGTTTTTGGAATCACTACTTTTCAGCCAGCAGTAGAGTTGGCAGTAGACTTTATAAAAGATTTAAATGACATGCCTCAAGTGGCTAGTGACATTTCTGATGTAGGCACTCAGGTCGTAGATAAAATACTGAAGACACCAGGAATAACACAGTGTCGCGGATCGCATTTTAAAAGTGCTACACCCAAGTTCAAGCTGAAAGACGGGACAATCCTTAAAACATATAAAAATTCAGTAGGGGTTAACCACGTATTTCTAGCCGACAGCAGTGGAAAAATGATTTTTGGTGGCTATGTTGGCTGGATATATTCTGATGATCTAAAAGCCACAATAGCTGAAATCAAAGAAACCTTTGTTTAAAAAACCTCTCCCAGCTCATACCGGAAGAGGTTCTTTTTCGCTTAGTGAAGTCAAGTTTTACACTTTCGCTTGCTGGGATTTCAGCGCTTCTCCATCCAAGTATTGGACTGACGGCTGCATGATGCTTTCCCACTCGCTGGGAAAACTAATTGAAAAGTAATACCTCTCGCAGTTGATGCTGCAAGGGGATATTTTTTGTAACAATAAAAGTTTTTTTGTGCTAGGTTTAGCACTCCGCTAGGGTCTTAAGATACAACTCCTGTAGCTCTTTGTCGCTCAAACCTTCGATATCTTGTGCTTCCCCTAAATCATGAATTGGGAATTCATCTCCAGCCTGAGTAGTAGGTGCTGCTGCCTTGGCTTCCATACCATGCCACTTCCCTAATTGGGTTGCTGCTTTCAGTCGAAGCGTAGGACTCAAATCTTCGTCTTGAGCCATATCTGAAAGCATTGCTTTTAGCTCATCCGGTGTGAGGATTTTCTTGACATTCTCGCGAATAGTTTCACCAACTTCTTGAGCAGCTTCCCTAAAAGATTCCCCCTCAATCTCTTCGATCTCTCGCTTAAATTCATCTACTTTCCGCTTAAATATCGGCTTCCGCAGCCATCGGCTAACAGTCATCCTTGTTACTCCAGCGCGTTCAGCCGCTACACCCTGAGACTGACCTAGAGCAAGGGTTTGAGCCGCTATGAGTTGCTGCTGAGTGAGGGATTCTGTTGCAGGCATGATACAGAATGTTACAGGTGATAGCTCTATAGTATCGCCTGTAACAGGGTGAGGATGCTCTAGATTTCTTCTAGTAGCTGATTTGTCGTTTTAGTACCTGGAAAAGACTAAGCTACTGTCGAGAGAGGAAGAGTTTTAAAAATTTATCCAGGTGCCACACACGATTGCTGCTCAAGAACTTTCCAAAAATCACGGACTTCCCACAAAGCAGCATCCCACCATTTCTGCCACTTATCTCTGAGGTTCAACGATGGACTATAGAGAATCGCAGTTTCAATTAATTCTTCTTTTTCGATCACTGACTCACACTGGGGAGCAAATTTACTGATTTCGGTGAAATCTTCAGCATTACCACAGTGATCAAAGAGCGCGATCAGTGAGTCAACCGGAGCTAATCCAGTCGGTTCGGAGGTCTGCTCAGTAACAACTTGTTCAACAACTTGCTCGAAAGTCTGCCCTAAAACACTTGATTCGGTAACTTGCTCGGAAGTCTGCCCAGCAACACTTGGTTCAGTAACCTGCTCAAAAATTGTCTGCCCAGCGACACTTGGTTCTGCTGGTTCGGTAACAATCTCAACAACTTGCTCAACAATCGGCTCAGTAACAGTACTTTGCTCTTGACTTTGCTCCTGCTGAGTTTGCGTCTTGTTATCGACATCTGGCACAATTCCATGTGCTTCATTTCTCGCAGCTTCCCAATCTAATTCCTTAGCTGGCTTTTCAATGAGACGTTTTTCCACGCAGGCAAGAATCTGAACTCTCACTGGATCGTGCAATTGTTCTGGATTTAAGCAGTAGATGCGTTTATCTGCATCCTTGCCACACTCGGTTTGCTTCAATCCGAACATCTCATCCAAAATTCTGCCTATGAAGCGAGTATTAGATTGCTTGCCTTGATACTTACCGAGTACAATACTGTGCTTTTTCGCTTTTTTGACAAAACTGAGAACTTCTGGACTATCATCACTCCATTTTGATTGTGGATTTAAGAAGAAATCGAAATTTAGCTCACGTAAAGCATGAATCCTGCTAAATCGGCTTCTAAAATCACCAATGAAACGACCAAAGCGCCTCGCTAGCCAGTGTAAACTCTCTTGAGTTTCCCTTTTAGCTACTTCTGGATTATGGAATAGCCAAAACATCTCACACTGACTAATAAGCTCTCTATTTTCATACCGAATTCGATAAATGAAATCCTCCGACCAAACTTGACTTTCTTCAATGCCTGGTAATCTCTCCCGTAGTTTCGCTTGAATTACCTTGACTCTTTCTTCCCAACGAGCATCAAAGCTCAAATCTGGCACTAATTCAATAGCGATCTTCTCAGCATTAAAAATGTCTGCTGAGTTTTGATGTTTAACTTTTTTGCATTCGTTCTTGACTTTCTTTCCTGTTATTTCTCGTTTGTGAATGCAATCCGTAACTTTGTATCCAGAATCAACTAATGCTTCTCTCAAGAATTCTCTGAGATTCGGTTTTTCTTGATTGTCAATTGAATCAATTGTTCTACTGAATCGATTGTCTGGCGTTTCAAAGCTACTTTTTATAACTGCGCTCAAGTGAGCGATAAGTTCTTCACCAGTGACTGAATTTCCAATAGTAGATTTAAAAAAATCATCAGTAGCTGTTGCTATTTTTTCGGCGTAAGGTGATCTAAAGTGCTGCTTTTCATCTTTAGCAACGAAACTGCGACACCACACATATTTGGTAACAGAATCATCTCGGATTCTGCCTAGCATTTGCAAAATCCCATCAATGTCTATCACTCCAAAGAAGAATCCAAAGTGATGAGTAAAATAATTATGGATTGAGATATCAATGCCAGATTCAGCACTGGGAGTGTAGAGTAGTACATCTATCTTGTGTTTTTTAAGATACTTGTCACAATTCTTCAGAAACTCTTTCGCATAGGCTTCCGATACGGTTTTTGAATCAATCCTGAGAACCTTATATCCTCTTTCAGTGAACAAATTATCGAGTGCCTCAATCAGAACTTGGCTATCTGCACAAATAACAGGTCTTTTTGCTTCTAGCGCAATATCTAACCAAGGTGAACGGTCATTGACTTTTATTTTCTTTTCCTTATCATTTACTTCTCCAATAACTTCCTCAGAAGTTCCCAAAAGGAATTTAAGCTCTGGCTTTTTACCTAAGAAAGTATTCTCTGCTGTGATGATTGCTTTCTCAGGAGCAATTGCTTTGAGATAATCTACGCACCAATCAGCCATCAATCCATCTAAGCAAACCACTTGCCTGCAACGCTTAATCGCTTCATGGAACAAATTGAGAATCTTTTCTCGATTGCGAATGGTGCTGCTTTTGAGGAGATGCTTAAGGACTGACTTTAATTCATCAAGAATGATGATTTTTCCATCAAAGTCTTCTGGCGATAATCTCCACAATGAATCCACACACAGAGCGATACCTTCACCTGGTGCTGATTTCATCAATTCGCCATTATGTTCATGGAAATGATAGAAACCCAGTCCTTTTGCTTTTTCTCCTTCCTTATCTTCGGCGTCTCCACAAAGTTGCAAAAGAAGAGTGTTTCTGTACCCAAAACAAATAAATCCTTCAACTCCCTCTTTTCTCCAAAGGTCAACCCAAATCTTCAAAAGCCACGATTTGCCTCTACCTAGTCCAGCTCTACCAAGAAATATCGAGTTGCTCGGTGGTTTCTTCCAATTGCACCACTTGACATTTTCTTTAATAAAAGCAGTAAACTTGCGATTTTTCCTCCATCGTTTGCGGATTTTTTCTTTCCAATCATCTTTTTGCTGATTTGGATCAAAACCGTTATGGGATTTTGGCTGCTTTTGACCGGATAGATCAAAAAATAGCTCAGCACTGATGTACTCGACTCGGCTATAGTCGTCCAATTCGTCAATATCCGGATGACTTTTGTCAACTTGACCCCACCAACCAACTTGGACTGACCAACCAAATTGCTCTAGCAACAAGACTACCCGTTGCCAGCGACTCATCACAGAAGGATTAATGATGTCGCCAGCATCAGGGAAAATCTTGATTTCTTTAGTGCCTACCTCTATCTCTGCTTTCTCTAATGCTTGCTTGAATAACTCCGGACTTGAAGGCCATTGACCCCCCGCAGCACCAATGGTTAATAGGTTGAGCCACTGGGAAACTAAGAACGGCTTAGCGCCTGTACCTTCTGCCAGTGCAATTCCTTCTGGCTTATCTTGCGGTCGGAATACAGCCAGAGGTAACTCACCTTCTGGCTTGCAACCTTCTGGATAAAGGTGAAGTGTTTGTCCGCCGCCGCTTAACCACCGATACCGATTAGTCTCGCTGTTGGGCAACGATCTTAATCTGATCTGACAAGCGACAATCAAACCCTCATTGTTTCGGATTGGACATAGATAACCATCGTCAGCAATGATTAACCTGTTACCTCTGCTGATTCCTGGCAGTAGCTCACTATATTGAGATTGAAGTTGCTGATAACGTTGAATCGACTTGAACCCGGATAGTTCAATTTGCTCATGAGTAAAGCCACGCCTCACCAAGTCAGCTCTATCATCTGGATGTAAAGTTAGCTCAGCCAACATCCGGGCGTATTGTTCGTGTCGCTCTCTTGCTGACAGTGACCGCTGCCGCCGTGCTTCATCTTCCTTGGCTTTCTGTTGCCGCCGCCGCTGATTCTCGTGTTGCCAGTCCTGGCGTTGCTGCTCACTCCATTCCTGGGAGTTGTCCAATTTGAACTGACCCCAGAGTCTATCGCGGGTGTGGCCTAAGCACTTAAAGCCGTTGACAATCTCGCCTTTCCTGGCATCGGCATAGGTCATGCACTGCCAGTAGTCCTGGTCTTCTCTACCCTGTCGGCACTTTCCAGCGAAATTCTCGCAGATTGGACACGGATTGTTTTTGCTGCTGGGAGTGAGACTCATGATTCACCTCCCCTTTCGGAAAAAGAGACGCTTTCGATTCCTTCTGGGGTTTGGTGTTCGACGATCGTCCTGTCTCGACCTAAAAAGACTGTAGTTTGGGTATCCAGTAGTCGGAACCCCAGAAGGAGGTTAAAAGTCCTGATTTTTCCCCTTTCATCGATTGCTAGTAGCTGCCAGGAGAATTTTGGGTGCGGAAATTTCTCGATTTCTATTACAACCAGAGTCCAATTTGGGTTGGTAGTTTTGGGGTTACCGAGCGCTAATTTCGCGTATAGGCTTCCAAAGGTATCATCCGGAATTTCCGTTTGAGTGAGGTAGCTGAGTGTGCCATTGAGCGGTAAATAGATGGCTCCCAACCCTCGCTCTTTTTGCTGATGCCAGTAATCCCGGACAAGAGAAAAATGTTTTTCCAGCCGCTGAACAGCTTGAGTGGGGTTCATACTTCACCCCCCTCATTTTGAAAATTTTTAGTAAAACTGGCTTTTGCCGACTTCTTGCAAATGCGCTCCAATAGTTCCACCAGCCTTCCCAGACACTTCGGTCGCTGGTTCTCGTCCAGCCTCCAATCCCATCCTCTGGTAGCTTGAGTTACCTCATCCGTTTCAGCCGTCGAGTACTGACCGGCTGCTGCTCGAATACCGATCGGTTGAATCAGCAGAATGTATGAGTTGCGCTCTGGGTCTACCCTCTGGTCTATTGGTACGCTCTGAATCTGGAGATAGGGAGGAGGATCGCTTATTAAGAATAATTCTGATCGGTCACCGTTCCTAACTCGGACTGAGTATGATCGCCGTTTGGCTAAGTCGGACTGAGTATGATCGCGCAGTGCTTCCGATCGCGTAAAATCGTTCTTTTTTTGATCGGACGGTGCTAAAGTGGAGGTAGCGTCCGTCCCCGGACGAAACGTAGCAGTCATGTTTTATCCTCTGGCTGTTCTCCTCTACTCCAGACTTCAAGAGGTAGCGTCCAAACTTAGCTCTTGATGTTTGTAAGAGGGTTTACTAATTAAATATTCTTACTGATGAGGCAGACGGCAAGGCTGTTGTAGTTTTTTGCCGATTTTTTGGCCTCATTTTTTTGCTTGACAAAAAGTCAAAGTGTACCTTCAAAAAAACTTGACTTTTAAATAGAACCCTTATCCGGTATCCATTTGAGGTATCTCCACTCAACCATATCCCCAGGATAAATCCTCCCAGCTCAAAAAAATACTCTCCAAAAAAACTGGAGTACTGTTGTAAAGAAAGGTTAAGAATAGGTGCCGCCGTATCGCTTGGCATACTTTTTCTGTCCGTTGTGCCACTCATAGGATGGGAGCTTCAGGGGGACTCTTCCTTTCTGGGAATTTGAAATGAGAGCATGATGTGCATCTGCCAATCTACCCACCTCTCTCCGATAATCGGCAAGCTTGTTGGCGATCTGGGTGTCGGACTTGCTTTTGACCTTGCAGACGCCAAAGGTGAATTCAAGCCAAAAGTTCTTAAGTTCAAATTTCGTTAACTGTTTGACTTTTTCAATCTCCTTTGTATTTAGAGTTCCCCAAGCAGCCTTACGAATTAATTTCCATAATTCTGCTGTTTCTTGAGTGGATATTTTCTGATAATGTAAAGCTGATTCAAATTCGTTATCTCTTCCAGTCCCCACAATTTGCAGGAATAAATCGTAGGCTCCATTTAAAGGGAAATCTGACCCCGTTTTTTCAAATTCCTTTTTTACTGCACCAGTACTCATCTGGATAAGATTCCAGAGCGCCTGAAATGCATCAACATTGCTCCAGATGAAATTGTGGCAAAGCTCGCCAAGTTTGTCTTTCTTCCAATCTGCAATAGGGTCATCCCCCCCCGAAAACCTAGCTCTTAAGCAGGCTCCCACTACCTCATTGTGTTCTCTAAGTTGTCGCCAAAACTCAAGTAAATCCTCAGTTTTAGCCAGTTTCTTTAATCTTTGATGAGGAAGTGAAGCCAAGAATATTGGAATCTTCTCTTCTGGTTTCATCTGTTCCCAATTAGGGGTCAATTCAATTTGTTGCTGTTGCTCCTCATTCATCTTTTTTCTAAAACCCCAATGCTCGAATTTCCTCGATCGCTTGCCTTAGAAAATAGTGCCTGGGATTATCCGGATTGGCTAAGCACTCATCTTCCCAGTGCGATAGTAAGTCTCTTAGAGGTAGGAGATTATCGATCATCTCATCACTGATATCACTAGGTATCCGCTTCACCCTGCTAGGCATCCCGTCACTTTTAGTAGTTCCCTTGGGTCTGCCGGCTCCCTCTCGTCTACCACCTCTGGTCATTTCTGAAATCCCCCTATAGCCTTATCTTTTGATTATTGTAACAGAGAAATCAAACTCTGTGGGTAGGTGGTATGTAAGGTTTTCTGGCTGTTCTAGTCTTGTGATTTTGTAGCACTTGATGACGTAAGCCGACGTAGAGGGGAGAGGCGATCGCACTGGTAGATGTTGCGTGCGATCGCACTGGTTTTAATCGTCGTTGGGTTGTCCGTCCTTTTCTTCTGCTGATATCCGCTCTGCTTTTCCCGTGAGTATCATTCCCCACATATCCTGCTCACTAATTCCTCTCTTCCTAGCTAGGTAGCCAACTCGCTCTTTTATCCTTGATTCGCGTTCTTGTAGTTTGGCGCACAGTAGCGATTGTGCTTGAGTAACCTTAGTCCTGTTGTTTATCCAACTATCTATATAAAGAAGATCGTCGTAGTACTCGCCTAAAGCAGGTACTTGCAGTCTTTTGTTATCTGCCATAGAAAATTTACTCAAATTTGATTCATTCTCCATTCATTTTCGCCTCATAAGTAGGGGTTGGCTTCGATGCCTGTCAATTTCCTATCATAATCAAATTTGAATCTTATTTGAATCAATCCGTTGTCAAATATGATTCACAGTGCTAGTATAGCAGTGCAGACACAAGATTGCACAGCCTAAAAAGCGCTGCAACTCTTGATGCTCTGTAGTGTGCGTAAGGTGCAGGGAACCAAGACATAGACGGTTCATAGATGCAGGCTCACGCACTCACAAAAACAGCGTTTTGCACGGATGCAGCGCTCTGAAAGCCTTGATGCTTCGTTCTCACTCAAAAATCTTTCACAAAATTTTTATGCGATACCCACAAAATGACTAAGCAACTGACCGACCCTAGGACGGCTTATGAGTATTTCCTAGGCAAGAGAGTTTCTGATAATCACTGGCGTTCGTTGTGCCGAACTCTTACAGAAAATGGCATGACTGTAAACGATGACAATGTACTGTTTTACGCCAAGGTTAGAAAACAGATTCCTCGTACTCCTGCACATCTTAAAGACGTTCTAGATTGCTATCAAAAAGCTGAGAAATTCCTAGCACTAAACTCGTCAAAAGTGACTGGAGAAAAGATTCTAGAGCTTTTTGCAAAGGAGGATATTAAGCCTCATCCAGCAACGCTTTCACGTTGGTTTAAGCCAGTGGGTGGATTCAGGAGAAGTCGTTTTTATTATCCTGAAAAGCTCACTCCAGTCTTGGCTTCAGCATTCATCTACAAACTCATCAATCAACCCAAATTAGGAGTATAGAAACATCATGGATAAATACATCAAACGCCTTCAAACCCGCGCTAGTCGTAAGGGAATCAGCGTTTCTAAGTCTCAGGTGAGGGAGGTCTACACTCAAGTTGTAGTTACTCCAGAAGCACCAACAGATGAGGAAATTCTCTCTGTTATAGAGCAACTGGAAAAGCAGTATCAGGAACCCTCCCACGAGTCAGAGAATCAACTAGCGACTACTGAAGAATCAAACCCTATTCAACAACAGGAAACCGAGCCAATGACCCCTGCACAACCCACAGCACAGCCTTCTAATTCCACTCTGGCTACTTCCAGTCATTCAGGTATTACTCAAGTCTCTAGCGGCAATTTGAGCGTTACTCAGCAACAGATTCAAGAGGCAGTTGAGCAACAGTTTGGACGAGAGAACGTAGAAACCAAAACTGCAATTCTTAACTATGTTTGCAAGGATACTTTCAATACGGCGCAAGAACTTCAACACGCCTTAGCTAAACTCCGCCAAACCAAGCTAGATATCCTGCTCAAGCTTATCAATGACCATAATCAGACTGCTTCCAGTGATGAAACCACGCTTAAGGCAGCACTAGCACAAGCTACCGAACAACGGCAACAGGAGACAGAGGATTTTTTCGGCTTATTCGAGAATCAACTTCTAGAAATGAGAGCAGCCTTCGGCGTGTAGCGAACACGTTATCGCCACGTCAAAAGGCACTTGCTCAAGAGATAGCCAAGATTCTCGCAGAACCAACCACCACTCAGGAGGAAAAAACCAGGATGTTACGAGCGCTCGATAGTGTCAACAGCTTTTTTGAATCAGCCATCAACCTACTGGCTTTCGGTAAGTTCAGACCCACTTCGTTTCTTTAGGAGTACCACCCAATGAACCCCAACCTGACAGCCAACTTAAGAGCAGATCGCGAATTAAAGCTTGCAATGGTACGAGAGAAGCTAGCCGCTGCACAGCTACAACTAGCAGAGGCGATCAATCTGATTCACCACAACAACTTGGCTCCATTGTTCAGTGAGATTTACTCAGATGTTGCAGATGCCTACTTTCACTGCAATGAAGCGATTGACAAGATTGATGAGCATCCCCAGCCAGACCAGTAGAGAGGAGCGATCGCATCCCCGTAGAAAAGTTTGCGATCGCCACTCAGTCCCAAGTCCACCAATGAACTAAAGGAATCCCATGATTTTACACTCCTCATCTGACAATCGTGGCGGCGGGCGCATGAGCACCACTGTCGAGGAAGATTTCCAGCCGCTGCCAGAATACACCCAAACTCGAACGAGCAATGACCACTGGGTGAACGTAACCACGACCCGGACTGACCCGGATGGCTCGACTACCCAAAGCCTTCAAATCATTTCTAAGAAGTAAGACCAACTAGGCGGGTGCAATTCCCGCCTTATCCCTTCATCCATCTAAGAATATGGCACCCCGTAAAATCATTAACAGAAGCCGTCCTGTAGGCGGCAAAAAACGCGGTAGACCTCCGAAGAATGCCAGTCCAGCTACACCCTTAGAAATCGCTGATACGCCTTCTAATAGCTCGATAGCCGTTGCTGACACTCCCAACCCAGGAACTTCCACGAGTACAGGTGCTAGACCTGCTATTTCGACTAACACGGCTCAATCATTTACTGGCTTATCCCAGGTCAATAACACTTTGACCTTCCCCAAGTTTGACCCCAATTCCTACTTTGCTCCTGACCTATTCACCGACTCCTCACCGCTGACTAGGACAACCAAAGAACAAGCGGATGAGATGGTTCAGTCGATTGAGGAAAAACGTCAAACTGTTAGGGTTGCGACTGCCAACATTCAACTGAATCAGGATGTTATTAGAGCGGGTAATGAATACCTGAAACTCGAAGGATTGGCGATTGATTACGCAACTACAGGCGTCAACAATGAGACGAAATTTGTTAACTATCAGGTAGCTGGAGTCAACAAAGAAATTGCGCTTAACAAGTTTGACCAAGCCTCTGAGCGTCTGACACAGGGACAATTGACGCTTGCGGGGATGCAGAGTGTGACTCCCTTGATATCTCAAGAATGGGAAGCCAGAAAGAGTCTTAAACTCTCGCAAATCAGCTCTTTAAAGATTGAAGCTACGAAGGCTAAAGAAGCGCTGGAACCCAAGATGATGCAGCTTTCGCAGAACTTCAGGCAAGAGCTAGAGGAATTGAATTAACCCGTTGCGTGTTCATCCCCTAGGCGAGTCCTAGGGGTTCCTAAAGGAGATTAAGCATGTCAGACCTTGAAAGTAAATTCAACAGCGCTACAGACTTCCTAGGAGTGGCTAGCTTAGGAAGTGTAATCCTAAGTGGAATACTTCTCTTCACCCCAGTTAAAGCGGTAGGATACATCGGCATTGGAAGCGGTCTAGGAGCATTTACAGCGTCGGTAGTTAGCCGAAAAAAGCATTTGAGAGTTGCAGAGCAATACACTCGTCAACTGAGCAAACATTACGACGGTCAGTTAACTGATAAAGAAAGTCAGATCTACCTGCTTACAGGAACAGTTCAAGAGCTGAAAGGAACCGTTCAAACGTTTCAAAATGAAACGGCACGATTCCCGAAATTGGCTGAAAAGATTGAATCTTTAACCCGTCAGAACGAGTCTAAGGACAACATTATCGAGCAAGTAACGAACGAACTAGAGCGCCTCATAAGCTTGGCTCGAACGGTTGTAGAGGAATCCTTGGATGAATGGGAGACTAAGCTCAGTTCGTTGGTGGATACCAAAAAAGACCAGTATCCGAAGCTATCAGAACGGCTAAACGCGCTACTGAATGAAGGTCAAAGAAAACTGGCTGATTATGCCTTGAAACTGGCTCAAACTCCGTCTAAGTGGGATAGTTTAGGAGATTTGCTCAGTCTCTACTACTGCCTGAATGATGACCTAGCCAACGTCAAAACCAAAATCATCCAGGCGATCGCCAAACTGACCAATCAAGCTACTCAGCACGAACTCCAAGAGGTAGAGTCCATTCTTGAGGAGTGGCAGACAGCGAACCTAGTCCCTAGAGACAAGCTAGAACATATCATCCGCAACTATGAAGCCGCGTTGAATGAGTTCCGGGCTGATTTCTCTAACCGCTTTGACACAACCCATCAGTTTGCACTGGCCTTGGAAGGTCAGACCCAGGAAGATGATAAGTTTGTCCAGACCGTCTTGGCTCGTATGCAGGAACTAGAAGCCAAGATTCATCAGCTCTCAAAGCCTCTCAGATACCTGAATGCGACAAGAAGCGACATGGTGATAGCGAATATCATCATCGGTTACTTCGAGCGTCTAGGCATCATTTTGGATAGGGCCGGCACAGACTACAGAGGACATGAGGCAACCCTTGAATTCATCACAGATCGCACGGGTCGGTTAGTCCTAGCCAGTGAACTGAACGAACACTCAGAGCGCTTACAGCCGTTAACCCATGTTCTCAACACGCTCGAATTCAAGTTAGACCCTGAAACGGGTTTGATGACCTTGTTGGTGAGGTGGGGTAACAAGCCAGCGGTAAATACCAGCGAACAAACTAAGCGGCTTATCTTGCCACTGGCAGATGTGGTTAAAAGACTCATTGAAGGCTTGAGCCATAAGCCAACTATCAGAATCATGGGTGCTACGGGAGAGGGTAAAGGCGTAATGGCTCGGTATCTGTTGAGCCAAATACTCACCTCTAATCCGTGGTATTGCCGTCTCCACGACCCACAGCACGGAAGTTCAGAAGATTACTGGGGAATCCCCAAAGTATCGCGCTCTGGCAACGAACTCAAGAAAGCTCTCAAAGACATCGAATCTCAGATGATTTCCCGTGAAGCCAACAACAATTGGAGTGTGGTTACACTCGACATTCTGGATGAGATTGATACCCATCTAGAGAAGAAAGAGAAGAAAGAATCTTTCATTGATTTAATTTCGAGAATCCGTCACTTAGGAATGAAGCTGATTCTCATTGGTCAGAATCCCAAGGTAGGCAGAGCAGGGTTTGAGTGGAGTGATATGCAGCAAATGAATTGCATTTACATGGGAGCATCCGCTCTAGATGCCATTGAAGCTAACCCACAACTGAAAGTGAGAAAGGACAAGCTAACCAAAGAATACATGACCCTTTCAGAACATTATGAAAGGGAAAATGACGGGTTAGACGATGGTGAAAAATACCTGTTTGGTTTGGTAGTAATCCCAGGTAAAACGCCGCTATGGATAGAACTACCACGTCCTGACTCAATCAAGGTAGACTGTGATGAGTTTCTGCTAGGTAAAACTTTCGCAGTTCCTAACAGTTTTAACGAATTAGTGAAAGGTCAAAATTCTGCCAAAACCTCTGGTAATTCTGCCATTACTAACAGTATCTCAGACCCCAGTGCCAAGCCTGAAACCCTTGTAAATCAAAGGATGGCAGCGTTTGCCGTCACGTCAGACTACGTGGGGGTGGGTGGCACAGTCGGCACAGATGACAAGACTGGCAAAGCTACTTGTAAGAAACATCCTACGGCTGAATTACGAACCCAAAAAGACGGACGCCTTTACTGTCCATCTTGCAAGAAAAGACTGGCTAAATCAGATGTTGAGTATCGATGAATATTCAGGATGTATTGCTCACAAATCTTGTAAATTGATGACAGAGTGATTTGTTTCTTCCCAACTAAGGCCATTTGGAAGTTGTTTAAGGAGTAGGTAAATGCAGAGCAAGTACAAGGTGATGTTGTCTGAAGTTGTTACGCCTAATAAACCCAAAAAAGTAAACCGAAATATAGACGGCTCAGTGGCTGAGTATCCTATTATTCCTAGGGTGGGGGATAAGATTAGATTCTTCTCGTACTGGTGGTTGGTAAAAGAGGTGTATTTATATCCGTCACCATACAGCAGTCTCCCTTACGTAAAAGTAGAGTTTCATTCCTTTGGTGACTCTCTTTTCTCGGAACAATTAGACCAGCTATGAAGTTTAGCAATTCTCAATAATTCGTAAACGCCAACATCTCCAACTTCTTCAAGAAGTTGGAGATCTAAGCAGTTGAAGACAAGCCATAATAGATGCTTTGTCTAGTTACCAGAGACTAATTATGCGACCAAAGAAGCGTCTAGATTTACTATTTAATTATTCAATAAATATTTATGCGATAATCTTAGGTTTATTGGCGCTTATAACAGTTATTCTAGCCATTCGTTTAGTTGATACTCCTAATATCGTAATGGCATTCGGAATGGGATTATTTTTAGTAATTTATGGATTAACCATTGGGTTCTCCGCACCAGGATCGCTTATTTTGGCGGGACTTGAACACTTTTTTCATTTATCATTTAATAGTGATTTAACCTCATACATTGAAATTATAATTTCTCTCATTCCTTGGATTATTTGGGGATTTTTCATTGAAAAAAAACAGAAAAAATGGATAGTTCTTTTAGGGTTGTTCATTTCGACGTACATGTTATGTGGATCGTTGTACCTGGTGTTGGTGATGACGCGTGGAACTTAGGTAAGTCTCTCTGGTAGGTCAGTAGAAGATACGTCGTCATAGCCATATTTGCCGACGTATCCCTCACTATTTGACTCCCCAACATGGCTGATCATCGACAGCGCCGCGACAGCTCCCCTAACCTGCTCTGGCTTGACCTCAAGATACTTCTGCAACTGCTCTAAGTTGTTGTGACCCGATATCTCCTGAATCACTCTCAAAGGAATTCCCGCGTTGCTAAGTTGGGTCAAGCCAGTCCTTCTAAAACTATGGGTGCTACCTCCCTCAATCCCCACTCGTTCAAACGCTTCCCTCAATATCCTTGCCGCCGAATCTGAATTGATGTGACCTTTCCCCCAGCGACCGGGAAACAGATACCCGGCTTCTGGATGTCGGTAAGCCTTCAGTAATCCCCTTAAGTCTTCAATCACTGGAATCGAGCGCGTTGCTAACTTCCCCTTGGTGTTTCCTTTACGGATGAGTAGTTCTGGCCTGACTCTACCCTTGCTGTAGACATCGTTAACGCTTAGGGTGCAAGCCTCGTTAATCCGACAGCAGCAGTAGAGGCAGATGCCAAACAATGCGCGATCGCGGTCGGTCTGCAACCCTTGACTAAAGAGCAACTGAATCTCTACCTGAGTGAGAATCTTGGCTTGACCGTGACGGTCGATCTTCATCCCAAGGCATTTAAGCGACGATTCTCAGATTACACTACCGCGCTCATATAGTGGTTCGGAGTCACAGGGCAGAGTTTGGGTGAAGTCGGGTGCCAGTGATCGGGTTAGGAGGCGGGTTGGGATGCGATCGCGTCTTGAAGTTGAATATTTCAAGTCATGCAAAAAGTTGAATTCTCTCAGGGATCTACTTTACGCAGAAGCATTGAATTTTTGCAGCTTTAGAAAATTTGTAACATGAAATTAAAGAGACCTACCAAAAGGGATGATTGACTAAATTACCAAAAAGACGCGCTTTAGGCTTAGGAAATTGGGTTCTTTAAAAAGTTGACAAATTATCTTAAGTCAGTGCTAAAGTTGTCTAGTTTAAGCACCCTCTCAGCCTTTTATAGAATAGATTGAAAGGGACTTTGCACGGATTTTTATATATTGGAGGTTTAAAGTGGCACTTGCGGAGAAGTACCCGATGGTTGGCATGACTCTACAGGAATGGGTAGAAACAATGCTAAATACACTTTCAATCGATATAGGAGAGATATTGCAAACTGTTGAAATAGATTGTTTTTGGCATAAGATGCGTAGATTTAAAAACAAATTTGACCAAGAAGGTGCGATGGAATGGTTAGCAAAAAAGTGTGGATATGACAGTGTTGGAGAAATGATAGATGCACAGTTAGACGATTATGCTTATGAAAACAGTGGTGTATATGATGACGATTAATTGTAAGTAGTCAACTCGATTATCCGGTTGGGTCGCTGGGATCGGGTTAGGTAGAAGCGATCTGCTGCTTGCAGCAGCGCTTCGTTATCGCCGCCAAGCATCGGGGGTTTCCCATAAGGGGAATGTGTCACTTTACGCCATAATTGTACGTGAATCTTAACTCAACTCCCACGAGAAATCGTGGGTTTTTCTTTAACTTTCTCTACTTGTGCCAATTAATAAGTGTCACAAACCTATTGCTAAGTATAGGAAGTTTCAAATAAAGTATAGGAAGTTGAGCAAAAGATTCAAGTTGATGTCTAAGAATTACAGCAAGTTTGTGAAAGGAATTCGTCAAGCCATGCGCGATCGCGCTGCTAAATTTCTAGCCAAACTGGACGATTGCAATAACCAGGAGGAAATCGAGCGTTGCTGTCAGGAGGAGAAGGCAGACTTTGAAGCGACTTTTGAATCCCTAAACACCCGCGCCTCTTACATGACACAATATCGCAACGCTATTAAGGAATGGCAACAGCACATAGAACTAACTGAAGAAAATAGCAGTCTAAAGCAAATTAAAACAGGTATCGTCAGACAACATTACTCTCTGTTTTATATGAATTATCCCCGTGAGATGCATGACGAGAGAATGGAGCCTACTAAGCAAAAGAAAGATGAGCAACGCCGCAATCTTACCCCGATTAGCTGTGTTGATAGATACGTAGAAATCGTTGAAGTCCTTCTTAAGTCCCTTGACTATCGTGAGCTAACTGTAGGATTAATAGCTGCTACAGGTCGCCGAATCAGCGAAATTCTAAGCACAGCATCTTTTTCGCAAATAGGACAATTTGAAGTCAGTTTCGAGGGTCAATTAAAAGCCAAAGGGGAAACTGGAGAATACGCCGCGTTTACTCTTGTTGAATCGGCTCTAGTCATAGATGGAATTCTCAAACTACGTCGTATGGCTGAGATTAAGGAGATGAAACATTGGAATCTAGCTGAGATTGATAGTGGTAAAAATAACACAGTAAACCGCTATGTTAAGCAACATTTTAGTGAATTAATTGACCCACCTCATGGAGAAAAAGAGCTGTCATCCAAGAATCTTCGAGCCGCTTATGCTGCAATCGCTATCTACCTGTTCTGTCCTAGCAATCACTCAGAATCATTATTTATCAAGGAAAGGCTAGGCCATACCAGTGATGCTACGGCTAGCAACTATGAAGATTACCAAATAGTAGATATCAACGGTAAACAATTACCTCGTGGGGTATGGGTTGAGCGTATTAATGAGGAGATGGGTAAGCCAATGTTGGTAGAAGTAAGACCGCAGCTGAGGATGACGGCAGCAGCCAAGGAAGTGATTAACGACCAAGAGTTTTTGCTTTATCCTGACCAACTTTCAAGGATTGAAGAGTTGATTCGTTTGGCTCGAATTGGTAAGCAATTTGAGCAAGGAAAGTTAGTTAAGGAAGTTGTCAAAGTTGTTGAAGTAGTGAAGGAAGTTGAAAAGCCAGTTGAGGTGATCAAAGAGGTAGTCAAGGAAGTTGAGCGGATAGTTGAGAAGCCACTTGAGGCGATCAGGGAAGCTAAAAGGGAACTAGAGGGAGTTGAACCAGTAGAGAAAGTTAAAGCGGTAGAGGAAGTTATGCCAGTGGAGGAAGTCAAGCCTACAACTACTCGGTTTGAAGAAATGAGTAATGAGGAGCTAAAAGGATGTCAGGCACCTGGTAGCGCACTAGAAAAGATTCGCAGGTCAGTCCGAGCCATCAAGGTCTACAACGAGCAACAGGCAGAGAAGAAGTATCAGTGGTCTATCAATGTGAGTACCTTGGAAGACTTGAGCGGATGCCACTCCAAGGCAGTGAGAGAGTATCTGGATTCTGACGAGGGTCGGTTACAGGTGGCAGACTACAACCTGGAGAAAGGGTTCGGATTCCAGCAAAATCGCGGCAAGGGAAGCATAAAAGAGTATGTGAACTGGTAATCTCTAACTCCTTCCTCACCCCCTCAGAAGTACCTGGGAGGGGTTTCCTGTTGATTGTTGTCGTGTCAGGTTTGTTTATACCCACCCGATTACAAAAAAATATATATCTATGAAAAATTCCTAGCTTGAAAAAGTAGAGGGTCTTGTGTTGAATAATCCAAGTAAATTATTTGCCATCTATCGCTTTCCAACTCTTCTTCTGAAATAGAGTAGTCAAGTGTTAAACCTATCTTGTTAGCGCAAAAACGATAAGCATCTATAAAACATCTATCAAATTCATTAATAACAATACCTGAAGCATCTCTAATTTTTCTTTTTTCCCTAGCCTCTAAAAAGGTATTGACAAGACCACCAATAAACCTAGCTATAAAGAAAGCCAATAACCCTTGCCATCCAACTGAAAACCATCCTAGTACAGTGAGCAAAGATGTAAGTAATCCTAGCTTGCCAATATAACTAAAAATCACGCCTGAATAGACTGTAAAATTATTATAATTACTCCTTATATGTAATATTTTTATAAGTGATGGAAAAACAAGTACGCTGATAAAGATTATTGCAAAATTAATTTTAAACAAGAATAATAAAGCTGCTAAAATAAAGGCTATAGCTTCAGGCGCACAATCCATCCCATCAGCTATTTTTAAAACCTTGTGTGGTCTATACGTAGGATATAGTCGATCTAGTAAAGTAAAGGCATATTTCATTGGAAAACTAATAGGCATTGAACCCGGTGTATAAATTGTCATATTTAATGATTTGATACAGTCAAATTAAACCTATAGCCTTAATAGGCTTATGAAAGTCTAACAAAAAGCAGTCAGCACCCACGAGAATGAGCCACAAGCCGCGATCAGGTAAAGCACGGGAGAACCCATCCTAGAATCGGTAGCAGTGCAGATGGTCGGGTCGCTAGCTTGCGATCGCGGGATGGGTCAGTCAACTGGTTAGTTAGATATAGCATTTTTGATATTTTAAAAATTTTTATTAAGTCTTTATTCTTTTCTTATATTCAAAAATAGCAATCACCGAAATAATAGCAATAAATATTAAAAAACCTATTGAGTTTGTGAAGAGAAATTCAAATGCAACTAAAAAAACCTTGTCAAGGATCCAAATTAATCCCCTCATTGGTAAAGTTAAATAATCGCCTCTAAATGAAGTAGTATCAATGCCTGTAATGGCTTCTATTACAAGGCAGAACACTCCTATAATCAGAGTAAACGCAAAGAAAATAAAAAGTAAAGTGACAGCAATAAACAGTAATTGCAAATAAAAATAAACTATCTTCAAGAAAGCTTGAAAAATAGAAATTACAATCTTCCCTATTTTTTTCTCTAATTCTTCATTCATTTAACTTCTCTTATGCGGAGCTGCCTTATTTTTCCTTTTCAACCTATCTACAAAGTAACCCCATACCGTACCGTGTGGCTCATTCTATCAGGGTCTGATGGGATGTTGGGATGGCAGATGCAACTTCTATCGCCGCTAGGAAGCGCTGTAAGCCTTGGAATTGGGTAGGGTGGGGTGCTAGGTCAGATTTTGGGGTAAGCCAGGGAGGGATAGGTGAGTATATATGCTCAATCTGGTCGGTGGGGGTTGTGCCAGTTGGGTA
>NZ_DATNPA010000810.1:0-11769 GCF_036703385.1 Allocoleopsis sp.
ATTGGAGATTATCGGTTCGTTGCGTCATTTTGTCCCTAAACCCGCCCCTACAAAACGTGCTTATTAATAAATTCTTCCTTTTTGACTTTTGACTTATTTAGATGGCATCCAACCCACCACTCATAGAAGTTATTGACCTTTGCTTCAGGCATCCTGGAAACTCCCAGCCTACGATTGAGGGAGTGAATCTAGCCCTTCACCCAGGCGAGATTGTCTTGATTGCTGGGGCAACAGGAAGTGGTAAAAGTACGTTGCTTAACTGTTTGGCGGGAATTGCTCCTAGTCATACGGGGGGAGAACTACAGGGGACGATTCTTTATCAGGGAACAGACATTGGTTCTTGGTCAGTTCGGCAGCGATCGCAATATTTCTGTACTATTCTGCAAAATGTTGAAACGCAAATCTTTACGGAGCGAGTTTGGGAAGAATTCGTATTCGGACTGGAAAACTGGAACATGCCTGCTGATCAAATTCCATTATTAACCGATAGTGCCCTCAGAGAATTTGGTCTGGAAGAAAAGCGGAATTGGTTGATTCGGCAACTCTCCGCAGGACAGAAGCAACGCTTACTTCTTGCTTGCCTTTTGGCAATTGGTCAACCCGTGCTGCTGTTGGATGAACCGTTGGCTTACCTCGATGCTAAAAGCACTGAACAGTTACTGCAACTGCTGCGAACGAGGGCAGATCGGGGTCAGTCTGTGATACTGGTGGAACATCGGTTAGACCTAATGAAAGAGATTTGCGATCGCGCTTACTCCTTCGGGGATGGCAAACTCAGGGAGTGGGGAGAGGGAGAGAGAAGAAAAATTGCTTCCTTGTCCTCCTTGTCTGCCTATGCTTCTCAAAATCAGGTACTTACTTCGCCATCCTCTCAGCAATCTCCGATTCTCCTGCAAACTCACCAGCTAAGTTGGGGTGAGTATCCCCCGTTTCCAGATTTTCAACTGACGGCAGGGGAGACAATTTTACTCAAGGGAGATAATGGCTGTGGTAAGACAACGCTGCTCAAGCTGTTAAGTGGTTTACTTAAGCCGACGACTGGCAAGCTGGAGATTTTAGGTAGAGATGTGAGTAAACGCCGTGTTGTCTACATAGCAAAAGACGTTGGTTTTGTGCTTCAGAACCCCAACCACCAGTTATTTGCGGACAGCGTGCAAGCAGAAATTTTACAACCTGGAGTGCCTCAATCTGTAGCTGACTCTCTGTTGGAGCAACTGAATTTGCGCGATCGCAGCGATCGACATCCTCAGTCTCTTTCTCAAGGACAGAAACGGCGTTTGGCGCTGGGTGCTGTCTTGGCAAGACAACCCAAAATCTGCCTGCTAGATGAAATTATGGTTGGGCAAGACCCTAATTCTTTGTCTTTAATGCTCAATGTTCTCAGAAATTTTACCCTTCAGGGGGGTGGGCTGATGCTCACTTCTCATGTCCCGTTACCACCAGATGCTCTTTCCGTGAAACTGTTAGAACTGAATACAACTGTTTGAGTTGGAAGCCTTATCGCAATCCACTATGACACCTTACATTAGGGATCGAGATGTCAGTTCTATGTTTGCGATTGTCATCCCTGTTGGCCTCGTTGGATCTTCCTATTTTGCCTATTTTCTCTACATCTTCACCATCTGGGTATAGCATCATGAGTGTGCGCTCGCACTTCGCCAGATTCTACAATTCTTAGAGAAAGTTCATATTAGCCGTCTTCCTTCAATTTCCTTTAACAGCTGTCGCACGAGAATGTCCCCCGTCAACATGACGAGGATATCAATCAAATTGGTAATCACTTCCTTCAGGGCTTCCCGCAAAACGGGTTTCTGTTCTTCTCCCAGACGCTGACGCAGAATTTCAAAGGAGACTCCCTCTGCCGTTGCTTCTAGATGTTTGATTAAGGGATATTTTTCTGCTGTTAGCACTAAAGCCCGCTCCATAATTGCCATCACCGTCACTCGGCCTAGAGTTGGCATAATTCGATTCCAGATCGCTTGGAGCAGGTCTTCGTAAATTTCTAATACTTCTTCCTTGCGAGCGATGTTTTTTTCGCGAGCAACTCGCTCTTGGAGAACCTCTTCAACACTGGCGGGTTGTTGGCTTTTATCTTCTGGTGGTGGGTTGTGATTGGACTTAGTCATAGCGTTTCCCTGTGGGTGCTTAGGTCAACAGCAGAGCGATCGCTTCTTCAACTTGACCAACCCCACAGGACTTAAACTTCAACAAGATGGCATAGGAGGCAAATGCATCGTAAGTATTACACGAAGTAGTTGCAAAATGGAGAAAATTGTATGAAAAAACTCTTAAAGACACAAAGCTCAATGGAAACGATTCTTTCGTGCTGACTGGAATTCAGAAACACGGGTGGCTCAAGGGCGAGGGGAGTCTAACTATTGCCTTCATTTCCGGCATCTAGTCCCACCCCTCCAGCGCGGTTGGCTGAACGGGTTAGAAAAAATGGTGGAACCCAGACCCCAAGACTGCTCTTCTAAGCTGTTGTGCATTTAATTTGCATATTGTTGAGTTAGGGAACGAACCGTCAACTCCTCTGTGTGTCTCCCCTCCCCGCGTCCCTGCGTCCGTCTCAACAAGCAATTTAAAAGCGTGACAGCTTAATGCTACTTCTGCGATCGCTACCCTCAAACCCATCGATGTCAGCCGCTTACCGAAAGTTAGATTAGAGCGAAATCAGCTTAATTTCGCAGCATCAGAATACGGTGAAGGCTAACACAAACGATCAGTATTACCTACCCAACTCCCGACACAATGCAGGCAGGTCGGTGGTAAGTCGAAAAACATCTTTCTGACCCACTCCATCTCCTTTGAAATCGCCGCTATAGGATGAATTACCATCGCTCAACTGGGAGGAATACCTTTCCTATTAAACTACTACCTAAAGACTACAGGAACTCGAATACTATCTCAATATCGTCATCCTGAGACACACCTGATTAAGCCATAAATTAGTAGTCATTAGTGGGGGGTTCGTGTTTTTCTGGAATCGGTTCAATGGATGTTAGGTAAGCATTTAGCTTAGGAGAGAGTTCATCAAGGATCGGTTTTAGTTTATTGACTTGTTCTCGTGTCAAGAGATGTCGAGTGTAAGCTCGTCGCAACCAGTACCTTGTTTCATTCAAGGAGCCGATCGCTAGCTTGATGAAATGCTGATTGTCGTGAAAGCTATGCCGACCTGCACCTTCTGCAATATTGGCACCAATGCTATCTACAGAACGAACTAGTTGTTTGCCAATGGTATCTTTAGCAAATTGCTCCCAGCTTCCGACGATGTCCCAAATCTCGTCAGCCAGGTGCTCAGCCAATTTATAAACTTGCAAGTTCTCAAAATTTGATTTCGCCATTTCCTTCTAGTGACGACTGACCCTTGACAATTAAAAAGAAATCATCGTGAGCAGCTTTCCAGACTTTTCCAACTACGGCTATCAAATTATCTGAGAACTGGGACACAATCGTGCTGGGGGTCGAGTCACCTACCTGGCTAGCGTAAAAACTAAAAAGGTAATATTGTAACTTGCTAGATCAGCTTTAAGGGTGAAAAGAGGTAGCTGTGGCTCGTAAACGCTTAATTATCGAGATGGGTATGGGAGTAGACCAGCACGGGCAGGAACCAACTGTCGCCGCAGCAAGGGCTGTACGCAATGCGATCGCACACAATGCCTTGCCCGGTGTTTGGGAAGTCGCCGGTTTGAGCGACCCTAATGAAATGATTGTTGAAGTCCAAGTCGCCGTCCCTTATCCGGAACAAGTGCGAGAAGAAGAGGTACTGGCGGTGCTGCCGTTTGGTCGCAAAACACTCACAGTTGAGTCAGGTGGAATGGTGGTTCAGGGTCGAGCTATTCCCTCGCTCAAGGATAAAAATGACGAAATGCTGATAGCCGTCGCTGCCGTTACAGTTCTAGTCGAAACAGAGTAGCTGAGGCAATGACTTAAAGATTTTGTCTTTGGAACGCTATTTCGAGAACAGTTCATTGCTGGACAAACTGACCAAAGGAGAAAAACAGACCACAGGTTGTCCCTTCCGCTCTTAAAAGTCTGACTACAACAGAGCCAGGGATAGGGACTCCCTGGTCTCAGGCATTACTGTGTTCCGATGCGATCGCCTGTGCAATACTCTCTGGCAACTGAGTTAAATCAGCCGTTCCATCGGCTGCATGAATGGGTGAAATAAAGCTATAGTTTGGGTCACTATATCCAGTGTCATCGGCCTGTATCGCCCACTTATCCGGCAATCCTTCTACACCAATTTCTACGATATACCACATATCCGTAACAAGACGAGTGCCAAGGATTGTGAAGCATTCTTTGCCCTCTTCAGGGATGTCCCACTCTGCCATTAAGAAGCTGATCGCTAATTGTTCTGCCTCAGTTGGGTCTATCATTTACTTGTTCCTTGATGCACTTTGATTCGGTATTATCTTGATTCAGTTACTTGGATTCAACTGTCTGTGAAGTTCTGTCAAAAAATGCGATAATAGGTATAGCTAATATTCTAATAAAAAACCGATTTTGACAACTATTCAGCTGCAAGCATCTCCAGACAAAACCGCATCAACGTTTGTCAATAACATGAAGTTACCAGTTCATCGCTGGTTTAGGTTCAGTGCGGGATTCTCGGCTCAATGGGTTGAGAGCGTTATTATTAAAGCCAAAAATTTGGGGAGCGTCACTCTCTTCGATCCATTTGCGGGAGCGGGGACAACGTTGCTTGTGTCGGAAAAAATCGGTGTGGAATGCTATGGAATAGAAGCCCATCCTTTCGTCGTAAGGATAGCAAAAGCCAAGCTGTTATATCGAACCAATCCTGATGTCTATATCGCTCGTGTAACAGAGGTTATTAGAAGTGCAGAGAAATTAGAAGGCTCTATAGATAATTATCCTAAATTAATTCGTGAATGTTTTAGCGATCACTCCCTCGAATGCTTGGATCGATTACGACGTGCCAGTGAAATGATCACTGATAATTCTTCATCCGCTCAGTTAGTATGGTTAACACTTTTAGCGATTCTTCGTCCTGTTTCCCATGCTGGCACGGCACCTTGGCAGTATATTTTGCCTAGTAAGACAAAAAAATCTCCCTTGGAGCCCTTATCCGCTTTCCATTTGATGGCAGAAACCATCGCCACAGACATGAGAATAGTAGGACAAACAGCAAGGTCACAGTCTACGCTCCTTCAGTCTGATGCTCGGACTTGTCAAGGTGTTCCTGATAATTTTGCCAACTTAGTTATTACTTCACCTCCTTATGCCAACAACTATGATTATGCCGATGCTACACGTTTGGAAATGTGTTTTATGGGAGAGATTAAAGGTTGGGGTGAACTTCAAACTGTGGTAAGGCAGCATCTGATTCGTTCATGTTCACAACACGTAACAACTAAAAATGTAAATCTTGACGAAGTTCTTTCATCTCCTGAGTTAGAACCAATTCGAGCAAATATTATTGATATCTGTAATCTTTTGTCTCAAGAACGAAATATACATGGGGGCAAAAAAAATTATCATTTGATGATTGCCTGCTACTTTTTAGACATGGCTAGAGTTTGGATGACACTTCGTCGTGTACGTAAACGTCCTTCAACAGTTTGCTTTGTGATTGGCGATTCTGCTCCCTATGGCATTTATGTTCCCGTGATTGAATGGTTAGGCATTCTAGCTTTAACCGCTGGGTTTGAATCTTTTAAATTTGAAAAGACTAGGGAACGAAACGTGAAGTGGAAGAACCGTAAGCACCAAGTTCCTCTCTGCGAAGGGTGCTTATGGGTTCATGGTTGATTTTCTAATAAAAATAGCTTTTACTCAGTAAATGGCAGAGTCATTTTCACATAAATGGGGTCAGATTATTGGCAACTTTATCCAAGATTTTATTCGAGAAAAACTTCAAGAAGTGGCGTTCGGGCAAGGTTTTTATTTGGACTATCAGAGGAAGCGCAAAGCACGGTCTAGCAAAAGAGTATCTTGGGAAGACCGCTACGGTAACTCTCATGACCTTGACTATGTATTGGAACGGGGCGGTACAGAAGATGCTCGCGGCCTTCCCTCTGCATTCATTCAAACGGCATGGAGACGTTATACTAAGCATTCTAGAAACAAAGCCCAAGAAATTGAAGGCGCTCTGTTTCCTCTAGCAGAAACCTATAGTCACCTCCGTCCCTTTTTAGGCGCTATTCTGGCAGGTGTGTTTACTCCCGGTTCGCTTAGTCAATTGCAATCTAAAGGCTTTGAGATTCTTTACCTCCAATATGACAGCATCGTTAGTGCTTTTGCATCTGTTGGCATTGATGCTGATTTTGACGAAAGTACAACTGAATCCGATTTTCGGAATAAGATAGCCCAGTGGAATAAATTATCAGAACAAGATATTACGGAGATTAAAAATTACTTACTCAATATCGAAAAAACGAGTATAAAAAACTTTATTAATACCTTCAACCAGTCGTTTTCGCGACGGATTCAGAGCGTTACGGCTACTATTCTACATGGTTTATCTCAGCCGATGGCTACTATTGAGGAGGCTATTGAATACATCGAGAATTACCAAGAAACTCAATCTACACTCGCACCTGCATTGAAGTACGAGATTGACATCCGGTATAACAATGGTGATGTAATCCACGCAATATTTCAGCATAAAGCCGAAGCCATCAGATTTCTCAGGACATTCGCTTAAGGGCTACATGAAAAAGCTAATCAACAACCCCGACGACGTAGTACGCGAAAGCCTACAAGGCATGGCAGCCGCCCATTCCGACCTGATCAAATGTCATCTTGACCCCCACTTCATCTATCGCGCCGACGCACCCATTCACAACAAAGTCGCCCTTATCTCCGGTGGGGGTAGTGGACACGAACCCATGCACGGCGGTTTTGTCGGCTTCGGAATGTTAGATGTTGCCTGTCCCGGTGAAGTCTTTACCTCTCCCACTCCCGACCAAATGTTAGAAGCTGCCAAGATGGTCAATGGGGGTGCTGGTGTCCTCAACATCGTCAAGAATTACAGTGGCGACGTGATGAACTTCGAGATGGCAGCAGAACTCGCCCACTCCGAAGGCATCCCAATATCCAATATTCTGATTGATGATGATATTGCCGTTAAAGATAGCCTCTACACCCAAGGGCGTCGGGGTGTTGGCACAACCGTCCTGGCTGAAAAAATCTGCGGTGCTGGTGCCCAACAGGGATATGGCTTGAAGCAACTTGCCAATCTCTGCCGTAAGGTTAACCTCAACGGACGCAGCATGGGGATAGCACTCACTTCCTGCACCGTACCTGCAAAAGGTAGCCCCACATTTGAACTGGGTGAAGATGAAATGGAAGCGGGTATCGGTATTCACGGGGAACCGGGACGCCAACGAATGCCTCTCAAGTCAGCGGATGAAATCACGGAGATGCTGGCGGTTTCTATCATCGAAGACACGGACTACAATCGCACTGTGCGTGAGTGGGATGCAGACAAAGGAGAATGGGTAGAGGTAGAACTAACTGACCCTTCGTTGCAAAGCGGTGATTCCGTCCTCGCCTTTGTCAACAGCATGGGTGGCACCCCCCTTTCTGAGTTGTACATCGTTTATCGCAAATTGGTAGCAGTCTGCGAAAAGAAGAACCTTCAGATTGTGCGAAACTTGATTGGCCCTTACATCACCTCGTTGGAGATGCAAGGATGTTCAATCACCCTGCTGAAGATGGATGAGGAGATGATTAAACTTTGGGATGCACCCGTCAAAACCCCTGCCTTGCGCTGGGGAATGTGACCCGATGTCCAGAAGGACGATAGCGTTGCCAACGCTGGAAAAAACAACACCAAACCCTGCAAAATCTAAAATCTAAACGGTTTTCTCATCGCAAGTATCCTAAATACCGATAAAATATGGCACTGTCGCCCATTGCAAAGTGTTCATGTCCAGCATCTCCTCTGCTCTCTTTTCCCCTGAAGAAATTGCTGCTGAAGGCTTGAAGCCTGAAGAATACGAAGAAATTGTTCAACGGCTGGGGCGTCATCCCAATAAGGCTGAACTAGGGATGTTCGGTGTCATGTGGTCGGAACATTGTTGCTACAAGAACTCGCGTCCACTGCTAAAGCAATTTCCCACAGAAGGCGATCGCATCCTCGTTGGCCCCGGAGAAAACGCCGGAGTTGTAGACTTAGGAGACGGGTTAAGACTTGCCTTTAAAATCGAATCCCACAATCACCCCTCCGCCGTTGAACCCTTCCAAGGTGCGGCAACGGGAGTAGGCGGCATCCTGCGGGATATTTTTACGATGGGGGCGCGTCCCATTGCCGTACTCAACTCCCTACGCTTCGGTTCCCTGGACGATGCCAGGACGCGAAGGCTATTCAGTGGTGTCGTAGAAGGAATATCGCACTATGGCAATGCAGTAGGCGTGCCCACCGTCGGCGGCGAAGTTTACTTTGACCCCGCTTATAGCGACAATCCCCTCGTGAATGTTATGGCACTGGGGTTGATGGAAACCTCGGAAATCGTCAAATCTGGGGCGGCGGGTATCGGTAATCCAGTCTTGTATGTCGGTTCCACCACAGGCAGAGACGGCATGGGTGGGGCGAGTTTTGCCAGTGCGGAACTCAGCGAACAATCAATGGATGATCGCCCAGCCGTGCAAGTTGGTGACCCCTTCCTGGAAAAATCTTTAATTGAAGCTTGTCTGGAAGCCTTTAAAACGGGTGCTGTCGTCGCCGCCCAAGATATGGGTGCGGCGGGAATTACTTGTTCTACCTCAGAGATGGCAGCGAAAGGCGGTGTAGGGATTGAACTGGATTTAGACCTGATTCCAGTCCGGGAAAGCGGCATGGTTCCCTATGAATATCTGCTTTCAGAATCCCAGGAACGGATGTTGTTTGTTGCTCACAAGGGACGAGAACAGGAATTAATTGATATTTTCCACCGCTGGGGGCTACAGGCTGTAGTAGCAGGTACGGTAATTGAAGAGCCAATTGTGCGCATTCTGTTTGAAGGCAAGGTGGCGGCAGAAATCCCAGCGACAGCGTTGGCAGATAATACGCCGATTTATCACCGGGAACTTTTAGCCGAACCACCGGAATATGCCCGGAAAGCTTGGGAGTGGACAACCGATTCTCTCCCGCCTTGCAGCGTAGAGGGAATTGAAATCCAAGGTAACCGCCAAACTTGGAATGATATCCTCCTCCAACTTCTTGATACTCCCACAATTGCTTCTAAACGCTGGGTGTATCGTCAGTACGACCATCAAGTGCAAAACAATACTGTCATGTTGCCCGGTGGTGCTGATGCGGCTGTTGTAAGGTTGCGTCCGGTGGCACAGAAGGAGATGGGGGAAATTCCCGATGCAAAATCGGCAGTTGCCGCAACAGTGGATTGTAATTCCCGTTATGTGTATCTTGACCCCTTTGAAGGAGCGAAAGCCGTTGTTGCAGAAGCGGCGCGTAACCTTAGCTGTGTGGGTGCACAACCCTTGGCGGTGACCGATAATCTGAATTTTGGCTCTCCAGAAAAGCCGATAGGATATTGGCAATTGGCATCGGCATGTCAGGGTATTGCAGAGGCTTGTCGAATCATGGAAACGCCTGTAACTGGGGGGAATGTCTCTCTTTACAACGAAACATTGGATGCGATCGGCACACCTCAACCCATCTACCCAACGCCAGTTATCGGAATGGTGGGGTTGATTCCGAATATTGCCCATGTTTGCGGTCAAGGTTGGCAAGCCGAAGGAGATTTAATTTATCTTTTGGGACTGCCACTGACCGTGGCTGCTTCTACCCCTCACATCTCCTTAGGGGGTTCTGAATACCTCGCCAGTATTCATGGTGTTGTTGCGGGTAAACCGCCTGTCGTCGATTTTGATTTGGAACGGCGCGTCCAAGCTGCTACGCGGGAAGGGATTCGTCAAGGCTGGCTGTGTTCTGCCCATGATTGTGCCGAAGGCGGAATTGTGGTTGCCCTCGCTGAATCTTGTATTGCTGGTCAATTGGGTGCCCAAATTAACTTGCGGCTAACGGATGTAGAGATGCGTTGGGATGAGATGCTGTTTGGTGAGAGTGCCAGTCGCATTCTCGTATCCGTAAAGCCTGAACACCAAGCCAGTTGGGAATCTTACCTGAAAGAGCAATGGGGTGAGCAGACTCAACACTGGCAAAATCTAGGTTTTGTCAAGAGCCAAAATGCGGGATTAAAACTGTCAATTGATGACAATCAGCCGATAATCGACGTTACGATGATAGAAATGAGCGAACGCTTTTCAAATGCTCTTGAACGACGTTTGAATGTATAGCTGGGCGGTCAACGCCTCTGTCAAACAGACCAAAGGCTTTAATAGCAACACATTCAGTCAGCACAGCGACTGTTATTGATGCTATTGTTAAAGAGTTGTTAACCAACCTTAACAATTACGACGCTTTTTTGCTTCGCTCTAAGTCTCACTGACGTTCTGCCGCTATCAGGAACCTATCTTAGTATGATGCATCACGAACCCCTCTCTTCTCAGCAGCATTCCGCTCAATCTGAGGATAGCTATGCACAGCGACCCGACAAACAGGAGGAAGCTTGTGGAGTCTTTGGCATCTACGCACCGGGGGAAGATGTCGCTAAACTAACTTATTTTGGTCTTTATGCGCTACAGCACCGGGGTCAAGAATCAGCAGGGATTGCGACTTTTAAGGGAGACCGGGTGCATCTGTACAAGAATATGGGGCTAGTTTCGCAGGTTTTTAACGAGTCAATCTTAGCCGAACTGCCAGGAGACATGGCTGTAGGCCATACCCGTTACTCTACCACAGGTTCTAGTCGTATTGCCAATGCTCAGCCTGCTCTGGTGGAAACTCGCTTAGGGAAACTGGCTCTGGCTCACAATGGCAACTTGGTGAATACAGGAGAGCTACGTGAGCATTTGCTTCAGCGCAATTGTAATTTTACGACCACAACGGATTCGGAAATGATTGCGATCGCGATCGGGTCAGAAGTCGATAGCGGCAAAGAATGGTTGGAAGCAGCCCTGAGTGCCTTTGGTCACTGTTCGGGAGCTTATAGTTTAGTCATTGGCACCCCGGATGGCATGATGGGCGTCCGTGACCCCAATGGCATCCGTCCTCTGGTCATCGGCACCGTAGGCAGTCATCCTCAGCGCTACGTTCTGGCATCCGAAACCTGTGGCTTAGACATTATCGGCGCTGAATACCTGCGGGACGTTGAGCCTGGAGAACTGGTTTGGATTACCGAAGAAGGCATGGCCTCCTTCCACTGGAGTCCCAAGCCAGAGCGCAAGCTTTGCATCTTTGAGATGATATATTTTGCCAGACCCGATAGCATCATGACCGATGAAACGCTGTATAGCTATCGCTTAAAGCTAGGGCGTCAGCTGGCAAAAGAGTCCTTAGTCGATGCCGACATTGTCATTGGTGTACCCGACTCTGGTATTCCCGCCGCCATTGGATTTTCCCAGGAATCTGGCATTCTCTACGCCGAAGGGTTAATTAAAAATCGCTATGTCGGTCGCACCTTCATCCAACCCACTCAATCCATGCGAGAATCGGGCATTCGGATGAAACTCAACCCCCTGAAAGATGTCTTATCCGGAAAACGGGTTGTAATTGTCGATGACTCGATTGTCCGGGGAACGACCAGCCGCAAAATTGTCAAAGCGCTACGTGATGCAGGTGCAACTGAAGTACATATGCGCATCTCCTCACCGCCAGTGACTCACCCTTGCTTCTATGGCATTGATACAGATAGCCAAGACCAATTAATTGCAGCAACGAAGTCAGTGGAAGACATTGCT
>NZ_DATNPA010000811.1:0-25659 GCF_036703385.1 Allocoleopsis sp.
TGGCAGCGACGTTTCGGGTGCGATCGTCTTTACATTCCGGGTCATGTAGCCTTTGACGGGTGCATGACCGAACCCGTGATGCAGCGCTAAATCCAAGTCCCGCCGCGAGACAACCCCAACCAGTTGGTCATTCTCATCCACTACGGAAAGCCCGGAATGACCGTAGCGCAGTAAAATCCTTTGAGCTTCGCTAATGGTTGTTTCAGGCCGAATTGTGCGCACTGGTGACGACATTAACTCCCGTGCGGTTAGAGGTTGAGGAACTTGGTCTTTGAGTTGCTCAATGAGCTGCTCTAGAGTGCTTAGGGAATCAACATCGCGCAGTCTCATCGATGTCGCCTGGGAATGTCCCCCTCCACCCAAGGGTTGGAACAACTCGTTCAAGTTGGTTCCTTCAATTCGCGATCGCCCTATTACGGTTAGATAGGTTGAAGGTTGAAGGTTTGTTTGAGTTGAAGGTTCAAGGTTGGATGGTTGAAGGTTTGAACTTTCAACCTTTAACTTGCCAACCTGTAACCCTTGGTTCAACTTGCCAACCTGTAACCCTTGAGGATATTCTGCCGCCAGCAACAAGGCATCGCTTTCTGTAAATTCGACAAGTCGCGACGCCAAGCCCGATAATCCAGGCACAAAGCCTGTGGTTTTGAGCAGTACCCAAGAAATTTTGTAACCCAAGTGTTCTTGTGAGTGCAAAGTATCCAAGGCTTGTTTTAAAAGCGTTTGGAGTTGAGGAGACAGCCCTGGATCGACATATTCAGCAATTTGCCGCACATTTGCCCCTTGTACCATCAACCAGGCTAAAGCCGCCGCATCTCGCGATGTCGTCTGGTCATAAGTTAAGGAGCCGGTATCAACGTGGATACCCAGAGCTAGGACAGTTGCCTCAGCTGTGGTTAATACAATAGAAGCTTGCTGCAACTGCTCAACGATCACAGTCGTCGTTGCTCCCACTGGCTCAATCTGAAGCTGTGTAGCAGGGATATCGCTGTCGATATCCAGGTGATGATCGTAGACTTCAATGGCGGTTAAATGAGGTAAGTCCAACCACTCAGCCGCTTTCCCTAAGCGATCGCGCTTTTGGGTATCGACCACAACCAGGGACTGAATTTCTTGGGAGTTGACAGACCGACGCTCAATCAGGGCATACTCATCCCGATGCAGTGCTAAAAAATCCCGAACCGCTGGGTGAGCCCCCCCAGCTAGAACTAACTTGGCTCCAGGCTTCAGGCGCGTTAACCCCACTGCTGCTCCTAGGGCATCGAAATCAGTTGTTGTGTGACACAAAATCAGATCCATTGTTTGCGGGGTGAGTTGTTTAACCGCCGGGGAATTTTAGCCAAAGTCCGTCAAAGTTTGGTAGCTTAATGGACAGAAAGCATTTAATAAGAGCCCGAAAGAATTCTTAGCCCCAACAGTGGCGTCAAGATAAAAACGCGGCAATAACTTGAAAACTCTAGCTCTTGCCATGAGATTATATTATTGGTTGCGATCCCTGCCTGGGTGGCAAAATAACAAAATCCACATATGCACTATTTGAGATATATGTGGGCTGAAACTAGCACAGCCAGGTAGACAGAAGCGACAAAGGGCAAAGAAGTTGTCCTGTTGGCGAAAGCCAAGCCACAAACTCTCATTACGCCTTCTCTCGGAGGGTGTCTGCCAGTGGACGCGGAGTAAGACCAATTAGGCTTTGTACTAAAAGGCATCAGTGGATGAAGCTGGAAAGGTTACGGGCAGAGTCCCTGTCGTACTTCACTATCAGTCAAATTCGGGCTGAATAAATTTATCCAGCCTACAGCTTTTAATTTGGGAGAACAAGAAATGTCTATCATATTTCAAATATCACTTGCTGCTCTGGTTGCCTTGTCCTTTGTGATGGTTGTCGGTGTTCCCGTCGCCTACGCCTCTCCGCAGAACTGGAATCAATCCAAACAGTTGATATTTTTGGGTTCTGGCGTTTGGGTCGCGCTTGTTCTTCTAGTTGGCGTCTTGAATTTTTTGGTGGTGTAAACAAGGTACACGCCCCCACTCAAATTCTCGCTCTTAATGAATTAACACAACAGTCATGGCAGTTTTCGAGGGAACTTTTACTTCATCTACACCTCTGCGGTTTGCAATTATCATTGGTCGATTTAACGATTTAGTGACGGGCAAACTTCTCGCAGGGTGTCAAGATTGCCTGAAACGCCACGGTGTTGATACTAATCCCCACGGTACTCAAGTGGATTATATTTGGGTACCTGGTGCTTTTGAGGTGCCCCTGATGGCTCGTCAAGCCGCAATCACGGGACGCTATGATGCTGTGATCTGTCTGGGCGCAGTCATCCGGGGACAAACCCCTCATTTTGATTATGTCGCTGCCGAAGTGGCTAAGGGGATTGCTGCGGCTGGTGTTGAAACGGGGGTACCAGTAATCTTTGGGGTTGTGACGGTGGATACCATGCAGCAAGCCCTAGAACGGGCGGGTATCAAGAGCAATAAGGGCTGGGACTATGCCTTGAATGCCTTGGAGATGGCTAGCTTAATGCAGCACTTCAAGGGAAATGGTTTAGCTTCAGCCTATACGTCCTATGAGGAGGGCGCTGTTACTCCTCAAGCGCTACCGATCGCCTCGAATCGAGCCATTACCTCAGAGGCAACGGTTGAACATAAACCGTTGGCGGACTAGCCATTGGAGAATGGGGCATGGGGAATGGGTTGAAGGTTAAAAGGTTGAAGGTTCAAGGTTCAAGGTTCAGAATATAACCTATCTAACTTTCAACCTGCCAACTTTCAACCTATACCCATATCTATCAACTTTGCTCAGTTCATCTAGAATATATAATCCCAAGGCAGTTGACAGATTGTGATTATTGTGACAAGCTATAGATTATAGAAACGATGCGGGTATAGCTCAGTGGTAGAGCGTCACCTTGCCAAGGTGAATGTCGCGCGTTCGAATCGCGTTACCCGCTTAAGACAAGCAGAAGAGAAGTTCCTAGGAAAAAGTGAATTAGTACTTTTTCCCTGATTTACTGTAGCTTGTAAGTTATACAAAACATGGACGGGCTGAGATCCAAATGCTGAGCAAGGGTTTTTGCAGGTTAAGGAAAGCCCTAGTATGATTAAGAATGAGTGTTTCCTCTGCATCGCTCAAACCGGGGTCTCGATCGCTGCTAAGGCGGTAGTCATTAGCAATCCCCCTATTAAACGGGATTGATCAAAACTACTCCTGAGAAAGTTAGGATAATCTTTGCTTGAAATGTTTGGGTAATGAAATAGCGCTTGTGCCATCTCAGAAATCTCAAAAGATTGACTTAAACAATGAGTACCCCTGCCCTTGTCGGCGTCGGGGTTCTTTAATACCGATCGCGCTGACAGATGCCTTTGGCTGCAATCGCTGTCAGCAAATCTTCGTGGTTGAAGACACTGGGTATGTGATAGAGCAACTATCGACCAGCTATCCCTACAAAAAAGCGTACCGTTGGACAGGACATCGCTGGAATACAGCCAATTCGAGTTTTGGGGGATATTACTTACCGATTGCGGTGGGGATCGTCTTCGTTCTCCTGGTTTTCTGGCTGCCGATCGCCTTACACTCTCCAAGAGGCACGAACGTCATCATCTTGTTGGCATTGCTGGCGGTGTTGCTGGCATTACTGCCTTCTCTATGGCTTTGGCTCGCTCATCGGCGTTAGCAGAAGGTGAAAATGGAGACTGATGGCTTCGCACCTAACCCAACTGATGCTGTGACCCGTGCCTATCGGGCTTCTTTAGTCTTAGCAACGACTACAGGAGTAGACCGTAGTCGCGGGATTCAAGCGATGGCGAAGGCGCTCTCTCAATCCTTTGATGATATTTTGGAAGCCAACACCCTCGACTTAGAAGCCAGCCGAGAAATGGCGGTGCCAGAAATCATTTGGGAGTGGCTCAAACTGACACCAGAACGGCTTCAAACGACCATCCAGATTTTGCAAAGGATTGGGGAGTTATCCGACCCGATTCGGCGGGTCATGAATGCCTCCTATCAACTGGATCACTCTCAAACTTACTGCCACCTGATGCCGTTGGGAGTTATTGCGTTAATTTACGAAGCCTTCCCAGAGTTGAGCGCGATCACAGCAGGCTTTTGTATCAAAACGGGGAACTGCCTGATTCTCAGAGGGGGGAGTGAAGCCAGCCAATCCAATCAGGTGATTTCCCAGGCTTTACAAGCAGCTCTGGATGAAGCGGGGTTGCCCGAAGGATGCCTGCAACTATTGCCTCCAGAACAAGGTGCCTCGATTCGGGATTTGGTCACGCAAGACCGATATATCAATCTGGTGATTCCCTATGGACGGCCGACATTGGTGCAGCAAGTGCTGGAACAATCTACGGCACCAGTTTTAAGGTCAGCAATGGGGAACTGCTACCTGTACTGGTCTGCCACAGGCAGCCTGGATATGGTACGTTGGGTGATTTTAGACAGTCAGGCGAGTGAGCCAGACCCAGTTAACGCGATTGAAAAGATATTGATTAATCGCCATCAAAAACCTTCCTCCCTAGTCATTCTCTGGAATAGCCTCAAAGAAAAGGGGTTCAAACTCAAAGGGGATGACGAACTAGTGGCTGAGTTTCCTGAGCAGTTAACCTTAGCGGCAGAATATGAATGGAATCAACCTTATCTGAATAAGACCATCGCATTTAAGGTCGTCGATAGCATCGAGTCCGCGATTAACTGGTTGAACCAGTACAGTAGTGGTCATGCTGACTGTATTGTCACAGAGTCTTATCAGGAAAGTCGCCAATTTGCCTTAGGTGTGGATAGCGCCTCGGTTTATATTAATTCCTCACCCCGATTTTCACGTAACCCCAAACGGGCAGATGCCGTTTTTCTGGGGATGTCTAACCAAAAAGGTTATCGTCGAGGAATGATTAGCTTAGAGGCGCTTACTACACTTAAACAGGTGATTCAGGGGAATGGAAAATATTAAAGGGTTGAAGGTTAAAGGTTAGAAAATTGAAGGTTAGAAGAATAAGGGGTGAAGGTTGGCAAAACGGATTAGCCTGTAAACCTATTAACCAGCTAATTTCCTAACCTTACAATCTAATTACAACCTTCAACCTTCCAACCTTCAACTATTTTTCAACCAATCTTACCTTCTGTGCCAAGCCTAATAGTTGTAGAAACTGAATCGTCATCCAGGTGAGGTCAATTTCCCACCATTTCATACCGTGTCGAGCTGAATATTGGTAGGCGTGATGGTTGTTATGCCAGCCTTCACCATACGTGACTAAAGCAACCCACCAACAGTTTCTTGAGTGGTCATTCGCGTCATAGGTTTGATAACCAAACATGTGAGTTGCACTGTTGACCAACCAAGTGCAGTGAAATACAATCACGATCCGGGCAAAAATGCCCCAAACGACGAAAGACCAGCCTCCTAAGCCGTATAAAATCAAGCCCAGAACGATTTGAATGGGGACAAAATAATTTTGAAGAAACTGATAAACCGGGTCATCTGAAATGTCTTTTGTGTAGCGAGGAACGTCTACATCAGATGGGATATGATAGAGCATCCAACCCATATGACTCCACCAAAATCCACGATTGGAATCATGAGGATCGGGTTGAGTATCGGAATGCAAATGATGGATGCGATGCAAACCAACCCACCGGATTGGCCCTCCTTGGCACGCTAAAGTGCCGCAGAAAACGAAGAAGTATTCCAGCCACTTAGGAGTCTGAAAACTGCGATGAGTAACTAAGCGATGAAATCCTAGCGTAATTCCTAAACCACCAGTAACCCAGTGGAGAAAAATAGCTAATCCGACAGCTTTCCAGCTAAAATTGCTGGGGAGCAGGGCAAAAAGAGCGCCGATATGTAGCACCGCCATGAACATGATGGTGACCCAATCGGGGCGTAAGGGGGAGGAAATCTCCGCTTTTTCTGAATTTGAGGTAGCGATCGTCATCTGTAAGTTTTATTTAAATTGTGTAGCCTAATCTGTTATCTTATTTGAGATTTTGAAGGATGGATTCTGGAGTTTTGATTTGTGAAAAAGTCCAACCTTCAAAAATCGCCAATCACAAATTGATTGATTAATGAACAGCGATCAGCAACTGCAAGAAGCAGAAAAGGCACTAGTTCCGATTTTTTACGGTATTGACACCGCCGTCAAGCAAAATCTCAAAAAAGTACTGAATTCCTTTCGGCGTCACCGTGTAGGTGCTCATCACTTTGCCGGGGTGAGTGGTTATGGGCATGATGATTTGGGTCGCGAAACCTTGGATCAGGTGTTTGCGGAGGTGATGGGGGCTGAGGCGGCGGCGGTACGGGTGCAGTTAGTTTCGGGAACTCATGCGATCGCATGTTGCTTGTTTGGTGTCTTGCGTCCTGGCGACGAGATGCTGGCGGTGGTTGGTGCGCCTTACGACACCTTAGAAGAGGTCATTGGTTTACGGGGTCAAAATCAAGGCTCTCTCCAGGACTTTGGCATTAGTTACCGGGAGTTACCTCTCACCCTGGAGGGAACTGTGGATTGGCAAGCTTTGAGTCAAGCGGTGGGATTACACACTCGCCTGGTACTCATTCAACGTTCTTGTGGCTATTCCTGGCGCTCGAGCCTTTCTATTGCTGACATTGAAAAAATCGTCCAGTTGGTGAAACAACAAAACCCCGACACGATTTGCTTCGTGGATAATTGTTACGGTGAGTTTATCGAAGACCGAGAACCCCCTGCCGTTGGGGCTGACCTGATGGCTGGTTCCTTGATTAAAAATCCTGGTGGCACTATTGTCACAGCGGGCGGCTACATGGCTGGAAGGGCAGATTTAGTCGAGGCCGCCGCTTGCCGCCTCACAGCCCCTGGAATTGGAAGTTCGGGGGGCGCAACCTTCGATCAAAATCGACTGCTGTTTCAAGGACTGTTCTTAGCCCCCCAAATGGTGGGAGAAGCCATGAAAGGAAATCACTTAACGGCTTATGTTTTCCATCAACTGGGCTACCCGGTGAATCCCCTGCCAATGGCACCTCGCCGTGATGTGATTCAAGCTATCCAGTTGGGTTCACCAGAGAAGCTGATTGCCTTTTGCGGAGCGATTCAACAACACTCACCCATCGGTTCCTATCTCAGCCCCGTGCCCGCAGAGATGCCCGGTTATGAGAGTCAGTTGGTGATGGCAGGGGGTACCTTTATTGATGGCAGCACTTCAGAATTTTCAGCGGACGGCCCCCTGCGAGAGCCCTATATTGCCTTTTGTCAAGGAGGAACCCATTGGACTCATGTTGCGATCGCGCTAGAAGCCGCCATTGAAGCTGTCGGTCTAGCATAAGAAATTCAAAAGGAAAAAGTGATAAGGAAAAAATAATACCCCCTGATCATCTCTAGGGGATTGACATATAGAGCAATTATGCATGTCGAAAATATTTTCGCCTTTCGCCTTTTGCCTTTTGCCTTTTGCCTTTTGCCTTTTGCCTTTGTACACTTACTGCCTCTTCAATGCACTCAAAAACTTAGCTAAAGCGATGGGAAGGAGTATAGCTAGGTTGCACTTCTTGACTACTCAGGTGATGATGACCCACCCAAGCCGAATTGCCAGCTAGCAGATACTCTATTCCCCAATGAACATAATTCTCGATATGCAGCCGCAGCTCTAAGGAGCGATAGGGAAACTTCATCTTTGTGGACAAGTTTTGTTGATTGACAAGGATTGGATAGAGACCCTGAATTCCGCCCATAACATAGTTTATTAATTTTTGGCGTAATTCAGGATGAGCAAACGCTTGCTTGTAAGGTTGATCGGGATAGAGGTCTAAAGCATTTTCAATTTCTTCATTGATGACCACGATTCCCAAATTTTCACTCTCTTTGGACATTGGTGATGACATTATCTCGCTCCTAACATCGATGGGCTACTAGCTAACGCTAATCCACTGGGAAAATGGACAATCCCTCAGCGCTCGCTTCTTGAACCAAAAGACCTCTGTACTGCACTGCTGTAGAGACCACTCCACTCTTAGCTGCTCTCATTCGTTCCCTCTGTAACGCACAGTTTGGGGAGCGGCAAGGTCAGATATCCTGCGATGGCCTTACTCAGCTGAATCTACAACTTGGAAGTGAAAAATTTGGGTAAGAAAGTCCCAACCAACAGAGGTTTTTTGTAAATAAGAATTAAGAACTCTGTTTCAAGCGATAGCCGAGACCATGAACGGTCTCAATCAAATCATTGGGAGCGCCTACCGTTTTGAGTTTATTGCGTAAACTTTTAACATGAGCCTTCACTGTATCTTCGGTTGGAGGAGCATCTAATGACCAAACGTGTTCGATGAGTAGACTGCGGCTGAGTACTCGCCGCCCACTGCGCAGGAAAAGCTCCAGGATAGAATACTCTTTAGGAGTCAGACGCAAAGGTTGATTCTGGTAAAAGACTTCATAGGTACTAGGGTCAAGCTTTAAGCCCTCCCACTCCAATACAGGCGACGGTGAAGTCATGCCTCGACGCAGGAGAGCGCGAACACGAGCGAGTAACTCAGGGAGATCGATCGGTTTCACCACATAATCATCCGCCCCAGCATCCAAACCCATGACTTTGTCATAGCTAGTATCAAGTGCCGTCATCATGAGAATGGGGCTGCCATAGCTATGGGTGCGTAATCGTTTGCAAAGGCTGATGCCATCTAGCTTTGGAAGCATCACATCCAGCAAAATCAAGTCATAGTTCAGCGCTTGGGCTTGTGCCCAACCGACTTCCCCGTCCTTGGCAACATCAACAACATACCATTGGTCAGAAAGGGCTTCTGCTAGCGCTGCCGCAAAGCACTCATCATCTTCTACGAGCAAAATTCTCATAGCTCAATCATATTTTCTGGGAAATGAAAAAGGAACGTGGTAGAAGGGAAGCTTTAAAAATAATAAAGTTTAAATTCACTTCAGCGACCCTGAAGTGGTGAATTGATAGAACAGAAATAATAACATTTTTACCCTTCTGATAAAATCGTAACAATTATTTACCGATTGACGGCACTAGAGAGCATCCCTAAGTCCGATTCTAAAAAGAAGTTAACAAAGTGGCCTGGAACGATGGGCTTAACCCTATAGCGCAGGTATTTACTATAAAAATGAAATGAAAACTGTTATCAAACAACCAATTATTATTGCTGGGTTTGGGCTAGCGCTGTGCCTAATCAGTGCAGGGACAATTCTTGCGTATTGGAGCCTAATAGGCGAAGCGTCGATCGCCAGTAGGCTCAATCCGATGCTGATAGTCGCGATCGCGAACAGTTTCAGTATGGTGCTACTAGGTTGGGTGTCCTCTCAGCTTTGGCGTTGGTTTGCCAACTCCCAGCAAGCTAAGCAAGAATGCAATATCCAACAGGCGACGGCGGAACGCTTCTTTAATTTGTCGCTGGATATGCTGAGCATTGGCAACACCAAGGGTTACTTCACCGAAATCAATCCAGCTTGGGAGAAGACTCTGGGTTTTACGCTTAAAGAACTAAAAGCCCAACCTTTTATCTCATTGGTTCATCCAGAAGACGTGGCAGCCACTCTGGCGGAGATGGAAAAATTAGGGAGTGGCATTTGCGTCACTCGGTTTGAAAATCGCTATCGCTGCAAAAATGGTTCCTACAAGTGGCTGTCTTGGACGGCAGTCCCGTTTCTAGAAGAAAGATTAATTTATGGAGTGGCTCGGGATATCAGTGCCGAAAAGCAGGCAGAAGAGGCATTACAAAGGGTTAATCAGGAACTCGAAACAGCGATCGCAGAGCGCTTAACTCAATTAATGCAAGCTTATGAAGACTTAGTGGCTGAGATTGTCGGGCGTCGGCAGGTAGAGCTTGCCCTAAGACAGAGTGAAGCTTTGTACCGTACCAGTGAACAGCGCTTTCGGGTGGCGCTGCAAAATTCGCCAACCATTGTCTTCAATCAAGACACCGAGTTACGCTACACCTGGGTCTATAACACTAATGCTGAAAGCTATGCCCAGCAGATGATTGGAAAATCGGACGCGGAACTTCTATCGGCTGAAGAAGCTGAACAGCTGACCGCCATTAAGCGACGAGTGCTGACGACGGGAGTGGGAACGCGGGAAGAGACGTGTTTGACCATCAATGGAGAAGTTCGCTATTACGATTTGACCGTAGAGCCGTTGCTTGGGTTAGCCGGGGAAGTTGTAGGAATTACCTGTGCCGCTACGAATATCACTCAGATTCGGCTGAGGGAGCAGCAGTTACGAGCTATCTTTGAGGGGTCGCTAGATGCGATCGCGATCGCAGATGATCAGGGTATCTATATCGAAGCCAATCCAGCAGCCTGCCAGTTGTTCGGTCTACCGCTGTCTGAACTCTTAGGGCGGCGGGTTGTAGACTTTATGAAACCAGGCTGTGATTTTGAAACGGTCTGGCGCTCCTTCCGCGAGCAGGGGCAATTCACAGGAGAAGGACATCTTGTACGTTCAGATGGAACTCTGCGAAATGTAGACTATGCGGCGAAAGCCGACTTTCTGCCAGGGCGGCATTTATCAATTATGCGCGACATCACGCAGCGCCAGCAAGCAGAGGTCGCCTTGCGGGAAAGTCAGCATCTCCTTCAACAAATTGCCGATACCACTCCCAGCCAGCTCTACATCTATGACCTAATCCAAGAGGGTCATGTCTACGCCAATCGCCGAATGGAGGAGTTTTATGGGTGTACCCAAAGCGAATTACGAGCAATCAATTGGCAGTTTTTTGTAGAACACATCCACCCTGAGGATTTTTATCAGGTTATCGAAGGGCAGGAACGATTCGCTTGTGCTGAGGATGGTGAGGTACTCGAAAAAGAATTCCGGATGAAAAATGCCAGGGGCGAATGGCGCTGGCTTCACACTTGGGAGGTGATTTTTACTCGAACAGCAGAGGGTCAACCCGAAAAAATTTTGGGCACAGCGATAGACATCACAAGGCGCAAGCAGACCGAAGAGGCGCTCCGAGTGAGTGAACAACAGCTACGCACAGCCTTGGAAGCAGCTCACATGGGTACCTGGAACTGGAATATCCTGACGGGTAAGATTGCATGGTCGGAAAACTTTCATAGCTTCTTAGGTATAGGCACCAACGGCTTCGATGGTAATTATGAAAGCTTTATTAAGATGATTCACCCAGAAGATTGCGATCGCGTTCTGCAAAATGTAAAACGAGTGCTTCAAGAAGGAGAGAACTACGAGGATGAATTCCGCATTATCTTACCTAACGGAAACGTTCGTTGGTTAGCCAGTATTGGTCATGTCTTGTACGACGAAACAGGGACACCCGTGCGCATGACGGGGTTAGATTTGGATATTAGCGATCGCAAAAATGTTGAACTCGCGTTACTCGAAGAGCGTAATTGTATCTCTGCCATTCTAGAGACCGCCAATGCCTTAATCGCGGTTCTTGACGAGCAAGGAAAATTTATCCGCTTCAACCGCGCTTGTGAGCAAATAACTGGCTACTCCTTGGCGGAAGTTAAAGGGAAATGTATTTGGGATTTGTTTTTAATTCCAGAGGAGGTAGAGCCAGTTCAAGCCATGATTCAGGAACTCCAATCGGGTCAGTTTCCGAATGAGAGTGAAAATTACTGGATTGCTCGAGATGGCAGTCGCCACCTGATTTCTTGGTTTAATACGGTTATTCTCGATAGCGATGGCTTAGTTAAACAAATCATCACCATCGGAATTGACATCACCGATCGAAAACGAGCCGAAGACATGCGTCGGGAATTAGAACGAGAGCAAGCCCTCAGTGAACTACGACTTCGTTTCTTTTCGATGGCCTCTCACGAATTTCGCACTCCCTTGAGTACTATCTTACTCACCGCTCAAATTCTCGAATCTTCGACTCACGGATGGTCAGAGGATAAACTACAAAGAAATCTCCAGCGCATTGTCTTGGCCGCTAAAGAGATGAGGCAAATGCTGGATGATATTCTAACCATCAATCGAGCCGAAACTGGAAGGCTAGAATTTGCCCCAACCCGAAGTGAACTCAATGCTTTGTGCAATCAAATTTTGCAAGAAAATCGAACTTATGCCAGTTCTGATCACACCTTATTATTTTCAAGCCAAAGTAAATATGAGTGGGCGCTAATAGATGAAAAGCTTCTGCGTTGCATCCTAAATAATTTATTATCAAACTCCATGAAATATTCTCCTAATGGAGGAAGTATTAATTTAGAATTAACTCGAAATCAGAACTCAATATTATTTAAAGTATATGACCAGGGAATTGGTATTCCTATATCCGATCAACCCCATCTCTTTGAGGCATTCCATCGAGGGGAGAATGTTAACAGTATTCCGGGTTCTGGATTGGGGCTGACAGTTGCGAAAAAATGTGTGGAGTTACACGGCGGTCGCATCACTTTTACCAGTGAACTTGGGGGTGGTGCAACGTTTACGGTAATCATTCCTATCTAGAAAGCCAAATGAAGTATGAACTATAAAGTCTGGGGGCAGTAGTATTTAACGACTTTTATCATCAGTGTACTTGTTATTGAGCCCACTCTGGTCTAACCTCGGTATTACGGTCTTCGATAACGAAGAAAGCACCCTATCGGAGGTTTTGGTTCATGGTGTTTATGCCCTTCAATTTCCTTCTCATCTGGCTGGTTGGACTGCTGTCCATTGGCATATTGGGTGGGGGCATTTACATCCTCTATGAGTGGTATATCGGTGAACTAGAGGGAATGTCCTATTTAGTGGGTGGACTGGCGATGATTCTCTGGTCTTTCGGGGGTCGTTTGATCAGTTTGCCGCTATTTCGGCGTCCCGGAACGGATGAACCGAAGCGGATTCGTTCTGAGACAGTGCAGCGCGTGCGGCGTCCGGATGGTACGGTACTTCAGGTGGAGTTTTATGGCCCAGAAGATGGACAACCGATTATCTTGTCGCATGGGTGGGGGCCAAACAGTACTGTATGGTATTACGTCAAGCGGCAATTAGGCGATCGCTTTCGCGTGATTGTTTGGGATTTGCCGGGGCTAGGAAAATCGAGTAAACCGAAAAATAAGGATTACTCACTCGAAAAATATGCCCGCGACCTCGAAGCCGTTGTTGATTTAGTCGGGAAGCCGGTTATCCTGCTAGGGCACAGTATGGGCGGTATGCTCACACTCACCTTCTGTCGGCTGTTTCCAGAACAGTTGGGGAGTCGGGTGATGGGCTTAATTCTCGCGGATACGACTTACACCAATCCAGTGAAGACTGCGATTTTCAGTAAGGTCTTACGCACCGTGCAGAAGCCGTTACTCGAACCCTTGTTGTACCTCACCATTGGGTTATCCCCCCTCCTCTGGCTAATGACGTGGCTGAGCTATCTCAACGGTTCGCTGCATATCAGTGTAGAACTCTCTGGATTTAAAGGGACAGAAACGCGGGGTCAATTAGAATTCTCAGCCTTATTATCAGCATTGGGTTCACCAGGTGTTCTTGCTCGCGGCACGTTGGCGATGTTTAAGTACGAGGAAACGGCAACACTCTCAACGATTAATGTTCCGGTACTGCTCATTGTGGGTGCTTCAGATATTGCGACTAAACCGGGTGCGAGCATTCGTATGAAAGCAGAATTACCTCAATCCGAATTCGTGACTTTAAGGCCAGGTGGACACATGGGTTTGATGGAGCAGAATCAAGAGTTTGCTAAACTGGTCAGCGCGTTCAGTGAGACTTGCGTTTGAAAGTTACAGGCGACGCTACAGGGGAGGTGCTGAAACACAACGATAAAGCTGATAGGGAACTCCAATACGGTAGTGCTGAGAGGGGTCGATTGTGCAACGAATTGGATTTGCAATCGCTACGCGCTGCCCCTTCGGGGCAATCGCATTTGGTTGTGTCCCTTGAGTAATCGTCAGCTGCTGAGGATACTCTCGACGCCTCAATCCAGGCGCAACCACCCAAAGATTTAAACGAGGTACTGATAAGACTGGCAACTTAGACAGCTTTTCCCATACTGATTCATAGGATGGCTCCGGGTGCAAAAACGCAAACGAAGCCTCAGCAACTCCCTCCAAACTATTCCGATGCAGTTGGTCAATTGCCAGGGCAAAGCTCAATCCCAAAGCCACATCCTGAAAGTTGTGGTATCCCACCACCATCATGATGGGAACACCCCGATCCAAGTACATATCCCGCGCTACCTGCTGAGGATGGAAGGATTTGAGAAACGCTAAGTTGGAAACCACAAAGATACAACTTAATAAGGAAACGGAGAGAAACAGGGTTGCAGGTTTGATTGGGGTTACAGGTTGAACGTTAGCAAGTTGCAGGTTAGAAGAAGAATTTAAACCTTCAACCTTCAACTTTCCAACTTTCCAACCTGCAACATTCAACCTTCCAACCTTCAACCCAGTAGCCGTAAAGCTAGCTCCTAGCAACGCACATACAGCTGGGTAGTAGACAAAGTGATAGCGAGGGGCGACTGTAATATCCTTACCCAGCAGGTAAATAATCGCTACAAATTGCAGCAACACACAAAGGATAAAACAGGAGAGAGTGAACGTTGCAAGGCGCGTTTCCGGCTGCTGCCAAAGTAACTTGAGTCCCCGAAAGCCTTGCCAACCAACCCAACTGCCAAACAAAATCGTCAACAATACAGCAGGGAGCTGAATCCATAGGGGTTGGCCTTCGACAGGCAGTGCGATCGCCATGCTCAGCCAAGCTAAAAATGTTTGGTACAAGGGGGCAATATGTTGAGGTTTGGGAAGCCAACCCGTTTCAGAACGCCCAACACTCCCCAACATCACGGATAACCAAGGCAAATAGCTCACCCCCACACCGACTACCACGAGAGTAACAGCGACCCAACTGCCCTTCGGCAAAATCCGACGACGCCAGAACATCAGCCCGGTTAGGGTCAAAAGCTGAGCAATGAAAGCAAGAATAAAAAAGTAGTGAACGTAGCAACCGATACTGTTAACGATGCCCCACAACAACCAAACTAGGGGATGTGGGAGTTGCTGGCGGCTATGGAGGGCGTGCTGAATCTGCATTAATCCCAGTAGCGCCAGGATGATGAACAGCATCGGTAGCGTGTAGTGACGTGCTTCTTGGGAGAGGTAGACGGCGAAGGGAGAAACCGCCATAACAGCCGCTCCCATGAGACCAGCGGCTGGGGAAAAGATGAGACGATTGATACAGTAAGTAGCCGCGATCGCAATTACCCCCCATAAAGCCGGAAGCGATCGCAGTTTCCAACTCAACGGCTGAGCAACAGGTTCCACCCAATTCAACCACTGATGCATCCAGCAAAAGAATAGGGGAGGATGAGTGGATTCGATGGCAACCGCTTGAGCAATTTCAGCACAACTGCGATCGGGTTGGAGCGTAAACAGCTCCTGCAACGTGGAAGGGGAAAACACCACATCTAAAGGTACATCTTTGTAGCGATGACCTAAGCTGAGTAACGCCGTCAGCACCTCATCGAGCCAGAGGGGCTTAAGGTCGAGATTCCAAAACCGTAGGGTTACGCCTAGGGCAATCACCCCAGCCAAGGTTAGGTAATGTAGAGAGAGGTTTTTGCTCTTATCCATCTAGGCCTTCGTAAGGGTACTGCCACCATAAGCGCTAGCTAACGCTCGAAGACTCGCTACCGCTACGCTAATGGTGGTCAGGGGAATTACGGTCGGGATGCTGCGGTATTGTCGGCAAAGACTTGATATAGTCTCGCAGCACCTCTGAAATAGACAATTGTTGTGATATGGCATAAGCCGACAGTTGTTCGTATTCTCTTTCATTGACCCAAAAGTTAATTTTCTTCTGTCTGATCATTACTCCTCCTTCGGTATACAATTAGGAGTATACCAATAGGGGGGCAAATGTTACTCACCTATCAGTACAAGCTGCGTCCAACTCCTGAACAGGCATCCACGATGGAGGTCTGGGGAGAGCTTCTGCGTAGACATTGGAACTATGCACTCGGTCAAAGATTAGATTGGTTGCATCGCACTCGATGTCAGATTGACCGATGCAGTATTGTGTCTGAACCGATAGGTGATATTCCCGAAAAAGTTGATTACTACACGCAAGCATCGGAGCTAAAGCAAACTAAAGAACTATTTCCTGAGTACAAAAATATTTATGCCGACTGCCAGCAGCAGAATTTAATGCGGTTGGATAAAGCCTGGAAGCGGTTGTTGACTTTTGACAAGAAAGGCAAGCGTGGTGGTCGTCCTCGGTTTAAGAAACGAGGTGACATTTGTTCGTTTACTTTTCCTAGAGTAAACCATCCTAAAGCGGGTGCAAACCTAATAGGAAGCACATTGAAATTGTCAAAGATTGGTGAGGTAGAGGTTATCCTACATCGCCCAATCCCTAATAGTTTTACTATTAAACAAGCCACGATAGTTAAGAAGGCTGATGGTTGGCATGTGAGTTTGTCGCTGGAAGATAACACAGTTCCCGAACCTTTGCCTGTAGATGAAATCAAATCCGCTGTTGGCATAGATGTAGGACTCGAAAAGTTTTTAGCAACATCAGACGGACAGGCGATAGAGATTCCCCAGTTTTACAGGAAGTCTCAGCAAAAACTAGCCCGTCAACAACGACAACTGGCACGGATGGAGAAAGGTTCCAAGAACCACAAGAGGCAATCCAACAAGGTTGCTCGTCTCCACCTTCACATCGCCAGACACAGAAAAGAGTTTCATTATCAAGTCGCGCATTGGTTGTGTGACCAGTATGACCTGATAGCGTTTGAGAACTTGAACATTAAGGGCTTGGCAAGAACCCGACTTGCTAAGTCGATATTGGATGCAGCCTGGGGCAGCTTCCTCAACATACTCATTACAGTGGCGGTAAAACGCGGTAAGTGGGCAATTGGAGATGACCCTAGAGGTACTAGTATCGAGTGTTCTGGTTGTAGCAAGAGGGTCGAGAAAACCCTCAAAGATAGAGTTCATCACTGCCCTCATTGTGGGTTAGTGATTGATCGAGACTGGAACTCTGGAATTAACATTTTAAATCGGGTACAACGGACGCTGGGACTAGTGTTTGCTGGCTGCGGAGGAGACTTGGGTGCAAGTCCTGTGAGGCAGCAATTCTCAATCGCAAGTTTGGGAAGCCCTCACTATACTCGCAAGAGTTAGTGAGGGAGGATGTCACATTTGGAGTTTATTCGCGAAACCACTCTACACCAGACGCTCAGCTTTGCCATTGAGAATCCCACAAACAAGAAAACCTAACTACTAATCTTGATTGGATGCTGGAAGGAGAGCGATCGCGTGTTGAAGATATAGGTGATTCGCTTACGCGATCGCTACTCGACGCTACGGCAACGGCTACGCCGAACGAGAATGCGGGGCTATCGCTTCGCTAACACGAACGCTTCACGCATTCACTGACGCTGCAAAGCAATGCTCCCATAATCAGACGTTAAAATCAGTGCGGTGAACTACTACGCTGCAAAGCCAGCTGGATGGGCATGACACAGAAGTAGCGATACAATTTAAAAATCCGAAAAAATTACTCAAGAGTTTTACTGTTGTGCAGTCATCGGTATTTTTAAAATGCTGGATAATTTATTTTTTAGGCGAAATAAAAAAATCGAAAAAGTCCTTAATACCAAGATTATTTTAATAAATAAAATCGAAGAAAGATATTCTAATTTGTGCCTAAACAGCTATGGTCTTCCTTTGAAATTTAAGGAGCGAGATAAAGTTCAAGTTATTTTTCCTAGATTAACTCCAAAGGGTGATGTAGAGTACATCTTTTCTTGGCACAATCTAGATGATGTGCAGATTCCTGATACTGAAATAGAGCAGAACGATATCAAACTGAGAGCAGCAAAAGAGTTAGCCCCTCTCATCAAGGAACACTTACAAATCGAGCAAGAGATTTTAAGCCTTGAAGAGCAATGTAAAAAAGTTAATAATTTAGCAGATTTAGTTTCAACTTCTGAACTGTACTCTAGTCAACTGGATATATATGAAAGGGCTATTGTAGAGCTAGAAAATTTATTAGAAAAAGCAGAGCAATTACAGAAAATCTACATTCATCTCATTAGAGAAGGTTTAATTGGAATTCAAGTTGCTGGATACAACCCTGACAACATTCGAGACAATAGGTTGGCTTTTGATTCGCAGTACAAAAGAATTAAGGAAGAGTACCAGTACATGAGAGATGCAGCAACAGCTTATCAAGAGCTGATGCGTCAGCAGGGTGAGTAAATTACCAGATTGGTTCAAGATTTAGGACAAATCCAGGCAGAACTTTTTCTCATGACTGGAATTTTGACTGAGGCATTGCGGATGCTAGTTGTACCGCCAACAAGAGGCATTAGCAATAATGTACCATCAGCATTATGCTCAAATCTGATAAGCTCGTGGAGCTGACATAGCTGAAAAAATTGCTCATCCGTCAGTTCAATGATGGGCTTGAGGTTGAGGGTTAAGGCATCCATACTGGAATTCTGACTGAGGTTTTGGGCAGGCAAAATACTTACCCTAAAGGAACTATTCTATTCTTAGAGTTCGATCCGATCATACGTTGGACAACCATAGACGTGTGCAGCGATCGCTCTACTCAAATCGCATCCGCTACCTATAAGCGCGATCGCTTACACCTCCGGTTCAATTCCTGCTGCTCGCAACTGTGCTGCCAATCGCTCTGCTCTTCGATGTTCCTGTTCTAGCTGTGATTCCGCTTGCTCTGCTCTTTGGCATTCCAGTTCTGCTCTTTCCTGACCCGTCAATAACAAATTCCCTTCCGCGTCCCACCAACGTAACCAAGGTAATTCTAAATTCTGATAGTAACCTTGCCAAATTCCCAACTCAACTCCTAGAGGGGCAATTGGATAATTTCCTCGCTCATTGGCTGGCATTAACTGATACTCACCATCAACTAAATGATAAACCTCAACACTGCCGCGTTTGACTTCGTAAATTCCGTAGAATGCCGGACGAATGACTTGCTCGTAGATCCAAAATTTTCCGGGTTTCTGCTCTGTCTTTTGCTCACTCAGGGATAGAGGGGTTTTGTCTCGTTCCTCGGAACCGTCTCCTGATACGAACTCTAAAACAATTAAAGGTGCAATCAGCTCTTGCCATAAAACATAAGAACGTCGGACTTGATTGTTAACTTTGGGTGGGACATTTGGCACGTAAAACCAATCGGGTGCTTCTGCGCCTCGCTCTGGTGGGTCAGTTAAACGCCAGTAGATTCCACAATCTTGACCGATGCAATATTGTCCATTGGGATGACGCTTTTGGAGTATGGGTTCAATCGAATCAGTTAAGAGAATGCTTTGGGGATGCTCCTGAAAATTTTTCACAAAACTACCATCTGATTCTGGCAATTGGGTATGGTCAGGTAGGGCTGTAGTTACGGTTGGTGGGTTGGCAGCAGAAGTCATAGGAGTACTTATACAGCAAATCTAGCTTGATCGTACTGCGATTAATCTTGATTGGATGTTTGAAGGAGAGCGATCGCCTACGGCACCAACGAAGCTAAGAGGTTGTGTCTAAGGTTTAAGGTTTAAGTCTAAGGCGTAACTGGTGGGAAACTTTCACTACCAAGGTCTAGTATTTTTGTTTAAGATTGGGCAAAATTAAAGCAAACGGCTAAACTGCAACTCTCAACTTTATAACATTCAATCTTTAATAAGATAGATGCATGAAGTCAAGCGAATTCTGCTGGTTGAAGATAGTCCCAACGATATCGAACTCATACTTGCCGTACTATCGGAAAATCGTTTAGCCAATGAAGTCGTTGTAGTGCGCGATGGAGCAGAAGCGCTAGACTATCTATATCGTAGGGGAGTTTTCAAACTCCGGATGGAGGGCCATCCTGTAGTTGTGCTCTTGGATTTGAAACTACCCAAAATCGATGGGCTGGAAGTGTTAGGACAAATCAAATCTGACCCCGAATTGAGAGCTGTACCCGTGGTAGTGCTGACTTCTTCCCGCGAGGAGCAGGATCTGATCAACAGCTACAACCGAGGAACCAATGCCTACGTAGTGAAGCCAGTGGATTTCCACGAATTTGTTGATGCCATCAAGGAACTTGGACTATTCTGGGCTGTGGTCAATCAACCACCACCCGCATCGATTTCTTCCCGACGCACTATCTAGTTAAGTTCAACGTAACTGCTTATAGAAATGCTGCGTATCCTCCTACTCGAAGACAGTCTGCTCGATACAGAACTCATCCAAGCCCATTTGTCCGGCGGAGGGATTGACAGCGAGTTAGTGCGAGTCGAGACGAGTACTGACTTCCGAAGCGCATTACAAACAGACTCTTTTGAGCTGATTCTCTCCGATTACTCTCTGCCAGCCTTCGATGGTATTGCGGCGTTGGAAATGGCACAAACCATTTGCCCTGATGTGCCATTCATCTTTGTGTCGGCAACCCTCGGTGAGGAATTAGCGATCGCAACTTTAAAAAGTGGTGCCACCGATTACGTACTCAAGCACCGTTTAGAGCGACTGGTTCCCGCTGTGCAGCGGGCATTGCGTGAGGCAGAGCAACGGGTTGAGCGTCAGCAAGCTCAGGCGGCACTACGCCAACTAACCGCAGAGTTAGAGCTCCGAGTGGAGCAGCGAACGGCTCAGTTAGCGAGGGTGAATGAGTCTTTAAGAGAGGAGGTTGCTGAACGGCAAAGAGCCGAGGACTTGTTACGGCGCAGTGAATCGCTCCTACGCAGTTACTTTGAACTGCCTTTAATCGGCATTGCCATTACTTCAGCGGATAAAAACTGGCTCGATGTTAATGACAAGCTGTGTGACATCTTTGGGTATGATCAGCACGAGTTGAGACAACTCACTTGGGTCGATCTCACTCACCCCGAAGATTTGGCGGCTGACCTAGAGCAGTTTAACAGAGTTTTAGCGGGAACGAGCGATGGATATTTGCTGGACAAACGGTTTATCCGCAAAGATGGTCAGGTGATTTGTGCGAACATCTCAGTTCGCTGTGTCCGTCAGGTGGATGGGTCAATTGATTACTTGGTGGCTATAGTCCAGGATATTACGGAGCGCAAGAAAACGGAAGAACGTTTGCGATTCCTGGAATCGGTAGCTGTAACTGCGAATGATGCGATTGTGATTACCGAAGCCGAACCGATTGACGAACCTGGACCTCGGATTATTTACGTCAATGAAGCGTTTACTCGCATGACGGGATATACCTCCCAGGAAGTACTGGGGAAAACGCCAAGGATTTTACAGGGGCCAAAAAGCGATCGCAACCAGCTCGATAAGCTGCGTGCGGCCTTAAAGCAATGGCAGCCGCTCGTGGTGGAGTTGAACAATTACCGCAAAGATGGTTCTGAGTTCTGGGTAGAAATTAGCATTGTACCCGTAGCCAATGCAGAGGGCTGGTATACCCATTGGATTGCTGTTGAACGGGATATTAGCGATCGCAAGTTAGCAGAAGACGCTCTGCGTCTTTCTGACGAAATCTTAAGGCAAATGCCGGATGCTGTCTTACTTACAGATCTGGAACTCAATATCCAAAAATGGACAGGAAAGGCAGAAGAGCTTTTTGGTTACACAGCCCAAGAGGTGATGGGTACAAGAGTGAATTTCCTGATTCGTCCGGATATCACAGCCACAATGACTCAACGGATTATTCAGACCATTCAGGAAACGGGTACATTTAGCGGAGAAATGATTTGCCGTAAGAAAGATGGCTCTGACGTGCCCATCGAAGCAACGGCTAAAACCCTCTATGATCGATCAGGAAATCCAGTCGGTTTTGTCAGCATCAATCGAGATATCACGGAGCGCCTGCGAGCTGAAAAACAAAAGGAACAGCTGATTCGGGAACAGGCGGCTCGCCTGGAAGCGGAGGCACAAGGACTAAAATCAGCGTTCTTAGCTCAGGCAAGTACGGTTCTGGCTTCCTCCCTGGACTACGAAACCACGCTGGCAAGTGTAGCCAAGTTAGCCGTCCCCTTCCTTGCCGACTGGTGCGCTGTGGATATTTTGGAGGAAAACCAGAGCATTCGTCGTGTTGCCATTGCCCATAGCGATCCGCTAAAAGAGGAACTTGCCTGGGAGCTCAACCGACGCTATCCAGAAAATTTTAATGCCGCAACTGGATTGCTCCCAAAGGTATTAAGGACTGGTCAATCTTTGCTCTCCACCGAGATTTCTGATTCTGATCTGGTAGCGGTTGCTCAAGACGCACAGCATCTGCAAGTCCTGCGCGAATTCAGCTTAAAGTCTATGATCGTTTTGCCCCTGCTTGCTCGTGGGCGAACGCTAGGAGCCATCACCTTGGCGACAGCCGAGTCGGCTCGTCGCAATAGTGCAGACCAACTGCCCTTGATGGAGGATTTGGCGCGTCGTGCAGCAATGGCTGTCGATAACGCACGGCTCTACCGCGCTAGCGAAGCCGCTCGAAAAGCAACTCAAGAAGCGCGACAGATTGCCGAAGAGACAGCCGAACGCAATGCCAGCCTGCAATCGCTCACGGCGGCTCTGAGCGAAGCACTATCCTTGAGCCAAGTGGGTGAGGTCGTTGTTAATCAAGCCTTGACGGCCTTGAAGGCAAGCGCGGGGATAATTGCACTTCTGGTTAATCGCGATCGCACCTTGGAGGTCATTAGTGCTTTTGGCTATCCGCGGGAGATGCTAGAGACCTGGAGTCGTTTTCCGATGACGGCGGAAATACCGATTGCAGATGCGATCAAGACAAAGCAACCCATCTTCCTGAAATCGCGCGAAGTCTGGACGCAACGCTACCCGCACATGGCCACCCAGTACGCTGATACTGAGCATAATGCCTGGGCAGCCCTTCCCTTGATTGTCGATGGGCGTACAGTGGGAGGGATGAGCTTTAGCTTTCCCAACCCTCAACGGTTTAGCCAAGAGGACTGTGCCTTTATCCAGGCTCTGGCGCAGCAGTGTGCTCAAGCCATCCAACGCGCACGCGCTTACGCTGCCGAACGACAGGCACGAGCAGAAGCAGAAGCGGCTAACCGGATGAAGGATGAATTTCTGGCGACTCTCTCCCATGAGTTGCGCACACCCCTCAATGCCATGCTGGGATGGACTCACTTGCTCCGAACCCGGACGTTTGAGCAGAGCAAGATGGAGCGCGCTCTGGAGACGATTGACCGTAATACCAAGTCCTTGGCAGCACTGATTGAGGATATCCTGGATGTCTCACGAATTATGATGGGCAAGCTCCACCTATTGGTTGCCTCGTGTGAACTAGTACCCGTTATCGAAGATGCGATCGAGACGATACGCCCAGCCGCTGAGGCGAAGCTGATTCAAATTGATTGCTTCCTCGATGCCTCAGCTGGGCCAGTTTGGGGAGATGCCAATCGCTTGCAGCAGGTGGTGTGGAATTTGCTCTCTAACGCTATTAAGTTTACCCCGGCGGGTGGGCGAGTCGAAGTAAGACTAGAGCAAGTTGAGTGGTTGGCAAGTTCTCAGGAAGAGTTGAAGGTTGAAGGCTCTAAGGAGTTGAAGGTTGAAGGCTCTAAGGAGTTGAAGGTTGAAGGTTCTAAGGAGTTGAAGGTTGAAGGTTCTAAGGAGTCTGCTAAAGAGCAACCTGCAACCTGCAAACCGGCCAACTCTTATGCCCAGATCCAAGTAACAGACACAGGGAAAGGAATTTCTCCCGATTTTCTGCCCTACGTGTTTGAGCGCTTTCGCCAAGAGAACAGCAGCAGTACTCGCTCTTACGGGGGGCTGGGACTCGGTCTTGCTATTGTTCGCTATCTGGTCGAACAGCATGGTGGTACGGCTCAGGCATTTAGTCAAGGTGAGGGGATGGGAGCAACGTTTACAGTGCAACTCCCCCTTTTGTCTGCCTGTAGCCAGTCCTCTGCTTCCTCATTCGTGCACTCACTGATCGCAAAGGTCGCTAACCCTAATGTACGGCTTCCGGCAATGCCTTCCTCGAAAGCCGTCTCACCGAGTGCTGTCAAAGGCATTGCAGTCCCCATCGATAACCCCCCTGCTCTCTACGGACTAAAGGTGTTAATTGTTGATGATGAAGCCGATGCTAGAGACCTGCTCGTAACGATTCTTGAACAGAGTGGGGCGCGAGTGATCGCCGCTACATCAGCTGATGAAGTCCTCAACTTGCTCTCCCAGTTGAAACCTGATGTTTTGGTGAGTGACATTGGGATGCCCGACGTTGACGGCTATGCTCTGATGCGCCAGATACGGCAACTTGAAGCCGCGCAATGCGGAGACATTCCCGCTGTAGCTCTAACCGCCTATGCCAGAGAAAGCGATCGCATTGCAGCGTTAGACGCTGGTTTTCAGGTGCATTTAGCCAAACCCTTTGACCCAGAGCAGTTAGTTAATGTGGTGGCAAAGCTCGCTGAATGCAGAGGCACAGGGGAAGTTCCTCCAGCTGGGGGAACTTCCGATTAAATCAAATATGTTTGAGGTTTTTAAATAGGCCGACCCCATTGTCCCTCGTGTTTGCCCCTAAAATTATATGGACTAGATGGACTGACGTTCTAGGAGCTTCCTGAGGCGATCGCGTCACAAATCGCTTGCGCCGTCGCGGGTGCAAGGAGAACACCGTTGCGATAGTGACCCGTGGCTAACAGGACATTACTATAACCCGGTAGTTGACCAATTACAGGAGCAGGGCGTCCTTCGGGACGGGGGCGTTTACCTGACCAAGTGCGAAGGATGGTGGCTTCTGCTAAGGCTGGGCAAAACGCGATCGCTTCTTGTCTCACCTTCTCCAACAACTCGGCTTGTGCAACCACCTCCCCAGCTTGATCAGGAAACTCAACTGTTGCGCCTACCCAGTATTCCCTCTCACCCACCGGTACGATATGGACATCGTTCCCTGTGATTACGGGCTGAAAATCGGGATACCCTAAGGGACGGTCAACCCTTAGGTGCAATGCTTGACCTAAAACAGGTCGGATAGTGATTGCTTGCTCTAGAGCAGCCGTGATTGGTGTTGAACCCAATCCAGCGGCGACAACTAACCAATCTACCTCCAACTGTCCGACATTGGTGTACAACTGGATAGAAACTGAGCGATCACCGCCTTGAGGCACTTCAGATTTCACGCCCTCGACGGCAACGCCAAACCGAAAAGTAACGGCGTTGCCCTGTGCTGCCGTTACCAAAGCTTGGGTTAGAGCCTTTGGGTCTAGTTGCCGATCTTGGGGAGAATAGATCGCGCCTACAATTTTGTCACTATCTAACTGAGGACAATGAGACTGGACTTGAGCCGTATCCCAGATGTCTAAGCGCCAACCTTGCGACTGGCGGGTTTTGACTAACTCCTTCCAACAAGCTAAATCTTCCCTAACCAAACAGAGCATGACAATGCCCCTACGATTAAAGGGAATGCGGCATCCAGTACGTGCCTCTAGTTCAGGAATCAGGGTTTCGTAGCGCTGCATACTCGTTTGCCGCAGCTGCCACGCCCGACCCTTTTTTTTACTAATGACACCCATCAGGACGCCGAGTGCTGCACCTGTAGATTCTTGTGCTGGAAGTTGCCGCTCAAGAACAGTAACTTCCAACCCGCCTACGAGACTCAGCTCATAAGCGATCGCAGCACCAACTATCCCGCATCCAATCACGGCAACACGGCTCATTCGCTTTATCCAGGAATCACCTGCAAAAACGCATCAAAGTCTTTCAATGCCGCTCGGTAATTGTCTAGAGCCTTCTGATAATTGCCGCTAGAAGAGGCGACGTCAATGCTTTCCAAGCCCGCGAATAAGTCTTTTGCTGCCTCCCTCGCTGCCT
>NZ_DATNPA010000812.1:0-15499 GCF_036703385.1 Allocoleopsis sp.
ATGCATTAAAAGCTGCTTCCTGCGATCGCATTTATACAGACAAGGCCAGTGGAGCTCTCGCATCGCGTCCTGGTCTTGACAAAGCCCTGGAACAACTCCGTCCCGGAGATACGCTGGTCGTGTGGCGACTCGACCGTTTGGGACGTTCCCTCAAGCATTTGATAGAAGTCGTGGAAGACCTCAACGCCCAAGGAATTGGCTTTGCCAGTCTGACCGAGAGCATCGATACTACCACCAGCAACGGAAAGCTAATCTTTCACATCTTCTGTTCTCTAGCCGAGTTTGAGCGTAACATCATTCGCGAGAGAACGATGGCTGGATTAGCGGCGGCTAGAGCTAGGGGAAGGAAAGGTGGTAGGAAGCAGGCGATCGCCCAAAAGAAGATTGCGACGGTCCAACATCTAGCAGACACCTCGACGGATTCCATCGCCGATATTTGTAAGTCTTTAGGGATTAGCCGCAGCACGTATTATCGACGCACTCGCCCCCAATAGTTAAATGAGCGTGACAACTAGCTACTGGTTGGGGATACCATGATGGAGTCAAGCTGGGTTGAGTGCTCCTCAACAGTGGTGAAATGCAAGGGAAGAGTCATCATGAAGTCACTCACAACGACCGCGCTAGCCGAGTTTCTCTCTCAACCCAACATAGAAGCCAATCCTGCCTGGGAGTTAATTAACGGGCGTGTTATCCAAAAACCCATGCCGACCCTGTTTCACTCACGGCTACAACGCAATCTGGTTAACTATATCAATAGTCATACCGAGGAGTTTGAGGCTGTGCAAGAGCTACGCTGTCTGGTGCCTCCCTTCTCGCCGGTGCCGGATATTTCCGTCGTGGCGCTTTATCGTCTGCCGGAGGAGGACGGACCGTTGGATGGAGCGCCGGACTGGTTAATTGAAATTCGCTCACCTGACCAAAGCACTCTAGACTTACAAAGTAAAATTCTCCACTGCCTCAGCAACGGAACAAAACTAGCCTGGTTAATCGATCCGGCTCGCCAACAGATTTGGGTCTGGCAGGGAGATGACCTGCCTAGAGTGTGTTCGGGAGCGGACACTTTGCCACACTTGGGCGAGCTCCCCTCCCTTACGGTTAACGCTGTGATGGCTATGACTCGCCGACAATAAGGCGAACGAGCGCTCTTGTCGGGTGCGTTACGATTCCTTTAAAGTGCTTTTTGTCCCATTTAAAGTCTAAAAAATTGGGAGTCTGGAAGGTTGGGAAATTCGTTCTCTTTTCGCTCTTTTTCTTGTCCCACTTGAAGAGATGTCTATTTGGGACAACCACGACACACTGCTCTCTAAAGCTCAGGAGTGGTGACTAATCTTCCTTGTGTGGTGACGTGGAGAGTTTTTCCATGCCCACGGTTGGTGCGGTGACGGATAAAAAATGAATTGCTTGTTTCATCCCCACATCCGTCATTTCCACGGCAGAGGGTTTTACCTGCGGCGGGCGCACCTTAGCGTCAAGTAGGCGCTCGAGAACAGCATCGAGGTTTTTGCAAAAACCCGTGTGTACCCTAGATGTCTGGATGATTGTGCTTCGGGGTGCAACGAGCCAGTGGAAACGCTCTCGTTGTGGGAGTTGACCGATAGGGCCTGATTGCTCTCCTCCAGCACAAATGAGCGGGATAGCTGCTAGGTAGGAACGAACTATTTCCACATCCAATGTTGGATCGATCGCGATTAGCCGCGGCTCATTGAGTTCGATGCGGGCTTCGAGGAATCTTCTCTTCGCGCATGAGACGAGCGCTCCCACGTTGACAAACTCTTCCCGCTCGACTCTGGGAACGACGCGGACGATGGCGTAATCATACATAAAGCGCTCGTGCACGAATAGCCTCCTCTAGGAAAATATGCGGTGGCTCTAGCCGATGAAGCAGGTACTCAATATAAGCATCTCGATGTTGGGTGTTCTCACTGAACGGAGATTCAACCAGCCAAGCATCAGGAATCAGTTTAATAATGCTTGAGATGATGTCTGGCACAAGCCGCTCGGTCATCTTCGAGTCTACCGCTTGAAGCTCGGAGGCATTGGGGAGTAAAACATGATCTTTGATCGCAGAGAAATGGTCTCGGCTGCGCTCGCGGTAATTTTTCCAGGTGTAGTGGAAGTAGAGCGTTGCGCCGTGATCGATCAGCCAGAGCCGCCGATGCCAAATCAGCATATTTGTGTTGCGCGGCGTGCGATCGATGTTTGTCACGTAAGCATCGAGCCAGACCACACAAGAGGCGAGTTCTGCGTCGAGCTTCTGTGCGAGCGGGTCAAATGTCACAGAGCCGGGAAGGTAGTCGAGCGCGAGGTTAAGACCAGCACTTGCCCGGATCAAATCTTGGATTTCTGGGTCAGGCTCAGTGCGAGCCAGTTCAGGGTCGAGTTCAATGAAGACGATCTCCGGTATCAGTAGACCTAATGCACGGGCGATTTCTCCGGCTACTAGCTCGGCGATGAGAGATTTGACTCTCTGACCTGCACCGCGAAATTTAAGTACATACATTCCATCATCATCGGCTTCCACGACTGCCGGAAGCGAGCCACCCTCACGCAATGGCGTGACATACCTCGTAGCAATGACTGTTCGCACAATCGTCCTTGGTTAAACTCTTAACAATAATCCGCCGTACTCACAATGAGCAAGTCTCTACCCTATTAGACATCTCCGAAATAGTAAGTTTTTGTGATAAAAGAATACAAGAGTATTTTTTTGCTAAAAAAATATGAGTTTAATACTGGAACACATTAAAGCGAATCCTTAAGAAACTAAACGATTAATTGGGTTGGATTATCCTGAGTTAAAAGTGCTATTGTATAACGCCGAACAATTGCACCACAAAAAACAAGCATTATTAGAATCAAAGAAAATTAGAATTATCTCCGGTGGCGGTGGTCGCAAACCTAAATTATCTCTCCAAGAGCAAATTATTTTAACCTTGGTTTATTTCAGGCATCTAACGACATTTCAACTTCTGGGTATCCAGTTTGGAGTGAGTGAGTCAACAGCTAATGATACATTTAATTATTGGTTGCCAATCCTCAAGGATTTGTTGCCATCAAGTTTAATTGAACAAGTAAAAAAAAACAAATCTGACTATGAGATAGTTAAAGAAATACTCAGAGAGTATGAATTAATTGTAGACAGCTATGAACAAGTCAGGGAGAGACCTGGAGATAACAAAGAACAAGAAAAATATTACTCTGGCAAGTCAAGTAAACATACATTTAAAAGTCAGATAATTATTTTGCCCGATGCCAGCGACATTGTTGATGTTATAGCTGGTGAACCGGGTCCCAAAAGCGATATAACGTTGTTCCGAGAAAATCGTGATATTTTTGACCCACAACAAAAATTTAAGGGAGATTTAGGATATCAAGGAGAAGAATTAATTGCCACCCCAATCAAAACACCAAGAAATGGTCAGTTAACCCGTGAGCAAAAAAAAGAAAATCAGGAGTTTTCCGCTAAACGAATATTTATTGAACACCGCATTCGTTCGGTGAAAATATTCCGAGTTGTCCAAGAAAGATTTCGGTTAAATCCTCAAAAGTATGACCAAGTAATTTTGACAATTTGTGGTCTAGTAAGATTCCGCATTGGAGCGCTTATATTACCACCCAAAATTCCGCCTATTTTCTCAAGCTAAAATTAATGCATATAACCACATCTTTGAGCGTTGTTATTATTAGCAAATATTTCCAACCCTTATTTTATCGTATTGAGCGGCTAGTAAGTCATACTTGCATTTGCGGTTTACAGGCTAGTCAGGGCAAAGCTTTGAGATTTTTCGGAGATGTCTATTGTGCTGCTCGGGGAGTGGGGACAAAACAATCATTCGGAAGGAACAGGAACGGCAAGTTGATCAATACCCTTCTAGGGCATAACTATACAGTTTATGGAGTGGCTAAAAGTCCCGATTTTAGAGATTCACCTCAGTGAGTTGGGACTATACCGTTAAATGGTGGAATATTGACGGCACGTTATCGCCTTACACCATAGGCGGCTAAGGTGTAGTCAACTCTGGAATTCCTAACATTCCGGACTTCGTTCTAAAGCCGGAATGTTGAGCTTCAACCTGCTGCATGTCCTTCACCACACCTCTTATGCCAGATAAATCTGCGCCAGAAATTGAACTGATACGCGCGGCGTACGCTGCCTTCAACGCGCGAGATATTGATGCCGCCCTCACCCTCATGACTCCCGACGTGGCTTGGCCGAAGGCGTTCAAAGGCGGTTTTGTCCGTGGGCCTGAAGAAGTCCGCGCTTACTGGACGGAGCAGTGGAGCGAGATCAATCCACACGTCGAGCCAGTTGCCTTTCACCCGGAGGATGCTGGGCAGATCTTGGTCGAGGTGCATCAGGTCGTGCGCGATCTAACCGGAGCTGTGCTTGCCGATGAGCACGTTGGCCACCGTTTCACCATTGAGCATGGCTTGATTCAAACCCTGGAAATCTGTCCACCTCCATTGTCGGGCCACTGAGCCTAACAAGGCGCTACAACACCTTAACCTATCACTGATGCGCCACGGCGTGGGCGAGGGAACACGGGATAAAAGTGCAGGGCTGTTCGCACCGAGCGCAGGTGAAGGTCACTGGTCTGGGTCTTCGTTTTTTCATGGCGGTGTTAGCTGAACTGGCGCATTTTAGTGCGCCAGTCTATGTCAGCGAATTAATATTCAACAATTTCCGTTGAGAGAAGGGAAATTCAAACTCAGCGACCGCTTTTGCACCCCGGAGCGATCGCCTATAGAGCCTTCTATTTTTGCCTTGTCCTAGTTTTACCCCCAATTGAGTGACGGCTCTAAATTTTTCAGTGTGCGAGTAATGGGCATTATTATGAGCGCGTTTGCGCTATGTTTGATTTTTAGAGAGATGTCTATCTGAGACAACTAACGAAAAGTGGTTACCAGGGATTGACAATTCGTCTCTAGAGAAATAGCCTAGTATCAAGAAGAATTAATTACATATATTGGCTTATCCAAAGGACAGCCCCGCATGTGCAAACGTGTGGGGCTAAATTTTTTGGGGAATACAATAACGTTTGGTTGCCGGACAAACGTTATTGTCTCAGAAACATGAATTGATTTGAACAGCCAAATCAATTCATGTTTAGCCAACAAATTTAGTCCGAGATTCCTCAATAACATTTGAGTTCAACTAGTTTTTTAGAGGAGATAAAAATTCATGAGATTTATGGAGTACAACCAATTAACTTTAGACCCTTTAAGGACTTACTTTCTTAAAGCAAAGAACCAACAATTCAGCGTACTTAACTTAGAAAAAAAGAGATTTTGTCGAGCTTTATTAGATAGTTTTTTACTGTTGTTTGTGCATACCCAGCAGGTAGTGGATATGCACAATATTTCGCTAAAATTTTTCTATCTACTTCCAAAATTTTTAATTGATAATTGATAAAATGGCAGAAATTGTTGGTTATGCTAGAATTTCTACCCCCACTCAAGCCTCTGAATCTCAGGCTTTAGAGCAACAGATAGCCAGATTGAAAGCGGCTGGCGCTAATAAAATCTTTCAAGATATCCAATCGGGGAGCAGAGATGACAGACCTGCACTTAATGAACTCATGGCTTTGGTTCATCAACGGAAAGTTGATGAAGTCATTATTAGCCGAATTGACCGACTTGCTAGGTCTTTAACTAAACTGCGAGAGTGTATTGATGTCTTTCAAGAAGCTGGTGTAAACCTCAGAATTTTAGACCAACAAATTGACTTAAGTACATCGCAAGGCAAGTTGATGGCTAATGTCTTAGGTTCCCTTGCCGAATGGGAAACCGATTTGCTATCAGAACGAATTCGACATGGCAAACAACACCGTAGAAATAAGAAAACAGCCTGTGACACATCTCCCTGGGGTTACCGAATCGTTAAAGACAAATATGAACTAGATCATCGCCCCTTCCTCTGCCTGATTGAAAATCGTCCTGCCAACTATCTAGACCTTTATAGTGAAGTTCCCGAAAAGCTTCCAGGTCTGACAATCAAACAGATTGCTAGAGACTGTATTGATATTTTTCTCCAAGAGAGAGGGGTTAGTCGGGCCGTTCGAGCGATTTTCAAAAAATATGGCATCGCCAAGACAAGTTCACACAAAAATGGTGAAGATGGAATCTTTCATTGGACACCTAATGGCTTCAATCGCTGGTTAACTAACCCAGTGTTATGTGGGCATACTGTTTATTTCAAGAAGCTTACCATAGGCAAAGGGAAGAGAAAGCTAAATGACCCAGCTAATTGGCAAATTATCTCTGATACTCATCCTGAACATCTCTTGCTTACTGATGAAGAAGCCACCGAAATTAAGCAAATCATTAGTCTTAACTCAAAAGTGGGACATTTTAGCCTTAATAAAGACCCTTCCCGACCTGATATTTATCGAGAACATACCTATCAAGGCGGTCTAGTTTTTTGTGATGAATGTGGGTCAAAATGCATCTCGAAGAGTGCTAGAAAAAGACGAGAAGGACATCATTACTATTTTGCCTGTAGGTATGCGGGAATGGGCTGTGGAAACCTCAAATCCACTCGCAAACAAACGATTGAAGATGTCCTAATTAAGACGTTAGTGCAGACCTCTGCAACCCTCGGTCAGGAATCCAACGCTCAACGCTTAGCCTCCCCAGAAAAATCCGAGAATTTGAAGCAATTAGAAGCTCGGCTTGAGGCTCTTGAAAAGATTCCCGGCTTCGACCCCGACCTAGAAAGTCTCAAAGCTAAGACTCGTCAACAAATTACCGAAGAAATTAATCCATTTTTGTCAGAGTCTCTCGCTTCTAAAACAGCCGAAGATATTATTCGAGCTGGCAACAACTTAGCCATTTGGCACACCCTCGGTAATGACGATAAGGTCAAGATTTACCGCAAACTTGTCCAACGAATCACTATCCATAACGGAGAAGTGAAATCGGTTGTTCTCAAAATTTCTAATTGAATTCATCGAGGTTTTTATGAATCCACAAGAAACTTTTTATCTCAATAAGTTGCGCTGTGAAGTAGCCATGCAGCAAGCTTTAAAAGAGTGGCAACCCTCACCCCGCTCTTCAGGAATTGAATGTCCGCGATGCCAATCCCCCAAGATTGTTCGGTATGGTAGCCCAAGGGGTAAGCAAAGATACTTCTGCAATGGCTGTCAGCGCGCTTTCACAGAAAGACCAACAATCGAGTGTCATTGTTTGGTTCCTGGTCAACAGCCTCATTGTCAAGACTGCCTACAGTTCAAGGAGTTTTTGGCTCTGGTTGAGCAGAAGGTAGATGGCTTGCGAGGACTGAATCAGCAGGAATTACAAAGCCTCCTTTCCCCATCTTCAGCGATTTCTTAAGCATCGCAGAGCATTTGCCTTCAGAGTCAATCACTTCAAAACAAGAGCCTTATGCGACGAATCTGACTTTAACTGAGAAGCCGCCATTATGATAAAAACAAAAATTCAGGGGAAGTTTTACCCGCTACAGCATGACGAATGGCTTAGAGCTTGCCGAGAACTCACCCCAGCGCAGCGAGACGTGCTGTACTTTGTCAGGACTCTAGATCCTTACGGAGACGGTCTGGACATCTCAATAGCTGAAATAGCGAGGCAGTTATCAACCGATAAGAAAACAGTTCACCGCTCGACGGTTAGCCGTGCCCTCAAAGAACTTGATGCCAAAGGCTTTATTGATATGGAGTTGTTGATGGTCAAGCTCAACATCAAGGCTAAAGGAGTTCATTGTTGCGAGAGCGTTGCGTATACCCTACCCGTCGGGAACGCCTCCGGAGTAGGGGATGCAACGCTTAGAGCGACGCAAGAAGCGTCTGAGACAACAGTATTACCTACAGACAACGAGCGTGATCATGACGCAACAGTGTTGCCTACAGACAACAAGCGTGATCATGACGCAACAAGCGTGATCACTACGCAACAAGCGCGATCGCTACGCAACGAACGAGAGCCACAAGCCTCACCAGATAATGATTCCAACTCTCTAAGACTTAATAAGACTTATAAAGACTATATAGACTCTCTCTCTCCAAGCCAGAGAGAGAAGTTTTTAGAGTTTGGATTGAGAAAAGCAGCGGAACTACCTAAACCGCCAGCACTTCCCAAAAAGTGGATTGCTCGAAACTGGGAAGAGCTGAGGGAAGAGTTTTTTACCGCACCGTCTCAAACACCAAGCCAGGTTGACCTTGATGAAGCAGAACGAGAGCGGCAAGAACAGATAAACATAACCCGAAGAGAACTAGCTGAACAGCTAAAACGCAGCAGAGATGGAAAGAACAGAATTAGGAGGCAAAAGGGTGACTAATTTTTCCTTCGCCAACAACCTCCCGCCTCAAAACGTTGATGCCGAGGAGTCGATTCTCGGAGGCATTCTGCTCGACCCGGAAGCCATCGGCCGGGTGGCTGAGCTTCTTCGTCCGGAAGCTTTTTACATCAATGCCCACAAGCAAATCTACAAAGCTGCTAAAGTTCTCCATAACCAGGGTAAGCCGACAGATTTAATGACCGTCACCACTTGGCTTTCTGACCATGAATTGTTAGAGAAAGTTGGCGGTCAGAGCAAGTTAGCACAGTTAGTCGATCGCACTGTGTCAGCGGTCAATGTTGATCGCTACGCGGCGCTGGTGATGGATAAGTACCTCCGCCGCCAGCTGATTGGGGCAGGAAACGAAATTGTTCAGCTGGGCCACGAGACATCAATAGAGTTAGAAACTGTCCTCGACCAGGCAGAACAAAAAATTTTCGGCGTCACCGTCCAAAAAGCATCAGAACGATATCAGCTAGAGGACGCCTCAGAGATGAGTCCCCCTCTGTTTGCCAGCATCGAGACTGGAAAAAGGGGAGGTCAGTTGGTGGATTGGTACGACCTTGAAGGGTTAACCGGTGGGAAGCACCGCAAGACCCTGACTGTAATTGGGGGAGCCACCTCAATGGGCAAGACCCAAGTAATGTTGGGGCTTTCGCACGCCATTATGACCGAACTCAACCAACCCGTCTTGTTTTTCTCTTGCGAGATGGACAAAGATTCCATTAACCAGCGACTCCTCGCTCGTCTTTCAGGCATCGACAACAGCCGCCTATTTAAAGGACCACTGCCTGGAGGCGTAAACGAGGACGAGTGGGAGTTGCTAGCGCAAGCCATAGAGATATTTAGCAATTTGCCTTGGATGGTCTATGACGAGCCTAACCCGTCGATTGCCACCATTCGCTCTGTTGTCAAGCAGGCGATTTTAAGGCACGGACAACTGGGAGCAGTGTTTCTCGACTACGTGCAGATGCTCAGTCTGGGTTCGGCGGAAAAGAACCGAAATCTGGAACTGGGGCTTCTTACGCGAGAGCTGAGGGCGATCGCTAAGGATTTTGATGTGCCGTTTTACCTTGGCTCTCAGATCAATCGGGAGGTCGAAAAGCGCAGTAACAAGCGCCCGACGAAGGCGGATTTGAGAGACTCTGGGGAGATTGCAGAGGTAGCAGACGCGGTGATTATGCTCTACCGCGATGCTTACTACAGCAAAAATTTCTATGACAAAACGATTGAGTTCGTTGTTGACAAAAATCGGATTTACGGAAAAGTTGGCACGGCAAAGATGCTGGTAAACCTTGAGACTTCCAGGTTTATGACCATTGCTGGCGTTGGGGTACGGGAGAAAGACAGCAATCTCAGTAGCTAGTTTCCGGTGCGAAACACAAAAGCCCTAAAGTCGTTGAAGTAGAGCAAAAAACTACTCAACGACCAGGGCGAAAAATAAAGTGTTAATTCAAAGATACAAAACAGACGAGTATTTCTCAGCAGCGTAATATTCTGCACGATTGCTACTCAAACCCCAAAACCACCATAGTTGAGCTGACGCACTCAAGTGCGCCGTGGCACTGCCAGCTCTCGCCAAAAGCAACGCGCGTGCAAAAACTTCTGGGGATTACTCGGATTGGACTCTTGATGGCTTGAACTGTCCAGAAAGTTGGGTTCGTAGAACTAACTCGAAAGGATAAGCCATCTCTCCATTAGAGAGGGTATAGAGCTGATTGCGCTCGCACCACTTCACAATCTGCCAAGCTTCATTTGATATCTCTCCTCTCAGATTCCTTGTGTAAGCTGTCTGCCCTACGGCAGAACCGTTGTTTAAGTCTTCATCATCCTGATTGGGCTTCTCAGCAGTTTTAGACAAATTAGACACAATATTAGATTCATTGGCTAACGTTGCATCGCCCACTGTGTCTTGCTTCTGGCTTTCGTTAGACGAATTAGACAAATTAGACGAATTAAATGATTTTTCTATTTCTTCATCCTGACTATCCAGTACGTAGGGTGCTTCGTCTTGAATTGGCACATTTTGAGGTACTTCCTCAGTTTTTAGAAAATTGTCTAATTCGTCTAAAATGTCTAATTTCTCCTGAACCTCTTGATATATGGTCGTTTCAGCGTTAGACAAATCGTCTAATTTCTTGTCTAATTTGTCTAAAGTAGGAGTCGGGGGTGGTTCAGTAGGTAAAAAGGCTCTGAACTGAAGCGATCGCCCTTGACCTTTGACTTCACCTTTGCGCATCGCCACCAACTCACCAAACCATTCCCGCACTGTCTCGCCGGAGGGTCGCTGCTTTTTAGTGATGGATAGGTAAACGTCAGATGCCTTGAGCCAGCCCTTGGTGCGAGATAGTTCAAGCACTTTTACAAGTCGCGGCGCTAAGGTGTCTGGGTCGGAAAACTGGGTATAGAGGCTTTGTACCTGCTGAGCGTAGAACTTGGTTAGGTCGATGGCGATGCGAACCATCTCAACTGGGATTTCTTCAGTTGGGGTTTTCCCGTTCATCAAGGCATGGATGACGTGGAGATTCACGGCTAATTTGCCAATCCGACCTTCAGATTTGCCCCATACGGCCTGCATTCCTTCTAAGCGCGCGCCGACTCTCAGCTCTTCCAGGCGATTGTAGGCTTTGCCAAATAAGCTAAAGGCTTTCTTGGATAAGCGGTACTCGGTAGGTGGTAGAGCGTCAATTCTGCGATACAAGTCACAAAGCCGTTCACTCAGGTCATATTGGCCACCGTCAGAATCCATTCGGGATGCTGCATTGGGTTGATTGACAAACATGAAGCGTGCCCAGCCGCCATCAGAATCAGAGCAATCGTCCAGCAGCTTCTGCATTATTTTGGGTTGGATGCCACCAAGCAGCCCAAGTAGGATACAGTCAGCCTCTGACTTGACACCCTCAGCTCGTAAGACCACATCCCCGCTGCCGTCATAGTAAGAGAGCAAGTCTTGCTTGTCGCTGCCCTTGCCACCTCGGTACTGATTTTGTGCATTTAACATACCCGCCAGCTCATCAGTCAGGTAAAGCATCCCTTGTTCTGGACAACGAGCGGCTTGATAGGTCAAGCCTTCACCAGTTGTCTTGGTGAAGAAATAGATTTTGCGTTCGGGTTTGACTGGTGGTTGCCCACGCTCTTCTGGTCTTGTCGCTTCCCACTCTCTCAACTCTTCCTCATAAATCTCCAACTCTTGTTTGTACTGTTTGAGGGCTGCTTGCTGAAGTACTTTCAAGGGTTTGGTGCAGATGGCCTTGATAATGGGAGATTTCTTCTGTGAGCTAGGCGCAATAATGGCGCTGTATAAGTTGGGCGTCACCTCAAAATCCCATTCCTTGTTCAGGACAACTTTCGTACCTGCCTTATGCAGGATAGATGTTGTAGTGAGCAGAGCTGTGAGGTAGCATTCGGGCTTGAGGTTGAGCCAACCCGCTAACTTGAGCATTGGTTCTGCGAGGGCAGAAGGTAACACTTCACGCAGAGCGACGGATGCCCTGGAAGCATCTATTAGAGCATCAATTTGAGATTGAGTCTCTTCTCGACCCTCAACCCTCTCAACTTCAGAAAGTCGCTCCAAATATTGCTTTCGTAGTTCTGCGATGTGACGCCCAGTCTCTTGTGCTAGGTGGTTTAGTCGATTAGTGAGTTTGGCACCGCTTAAGCCTTCTTGAATGAGTGCATCTAATCGAGATTCTAGAAGCCCCGGAGCATCAGATTGCTCTAAAGACCTCTCAAATCTCGCTCGGAGACTGTCTAGATAGTTTTTGTGCCAGTTGTACTCGCTCACCCCAGCTCGCCTGCCCAAAATGTCTAAAGCGATTTTACGTTCTGGCGAGTCGGCCTCGTTCTTGATCATGTCAGAAGCGAGCGCAACCGCTTCCTCTAAATCCAGTGGCAAGTCCTTTAAAGATGTCAACCATTCCTCTAAGGGAGTAGCGCCCATCACAATCATGGGAATGGCGCTATCGCCCATGCTTCCCAGCAAGATTTCGATGGGAGTATCAGATTGGAAAACTTGAATCTCCCCACCAGCCGACATCAGTTTACGAGCTAGCCGTCGGATATCTAGTTCGGTTCGTAGCGCGATGATGTGCCTTCCGGGCTGGACATCAGATGCATCGAGAGCTACCCGAAAATGTGGTGATGAGAATGCGGCGATTGGCTCAGAAAGCCAGAGGTATGGATATTTTATTGTTGTTGCTGAGCGATCGCTACTCTCGGTTACGGAGTTCCACGATAACGGGTGTTGTGGTTCGGGGCGATCGCTTAAATTCTGCTGTGTTGTCAACATGATTTTCCTCTCGGTGCATTGGATTACAAGGAGAGGCGATGCTAGGATAACCCTATAGGGTAAAACCATGAACCGAAAGATTTTTTGGTTTAGGTTTAGGGGCTATCACTCAGCATTTTTGGCCTCTCCACAAAAGCCAGTGCAGATTTCCGCCAAGAAACTTGCTGCACTGGCTTTTGTCTTTCACTTTTATACCATCACTGTTTTTTGAAACCTCTCCCAGCAAATCTGTACATCCTTGAATCGCAAGTTCGCGATCGACAATGCTAACGGGTCAGCAGCGGATGCAAGTAAATCGAAAGCGGCTCCATCCGTTGGCGCATCGATAACTAATCGCTGCGAACCAAGTCGTAGATTCCACCCTGCTTGAAGGCAACTAAGGAGTTCCATTCGTTTGCTTTGGTTTGGAGTTTTTTGGAAATGAGCGATCACGCAGCTCGACAACATATTCCTCCGCCACATCGAGAACGTTGGCGATAATGGCTAACTCGGCTGTGTTCGGTTTCTGTCCGAGAGCGAGATCTCTGAGGCGATCGAGTGATACCTTTCCCGAACTCATCAACGTGAACAGATTCACCTTGACCAGATCGGCGAACGATTCCACCTGCGGAATTGGTATTGCCGATTCCACAATTCGCTTATCGAGATATTCAGTTATCGCAGCCTCAACCACCTCCGATATTGTCGTTTCCTCTTGCGTTACGAATAAACGTAACTTCTTCCCTAACGGCTTGGGGATTTGTGCCGTTACGGGTGAATAGTCGGGATTGTTTCTTCGCGAGTTTTCTTTTGGTGGTCTTGGCATACCAAAAATCGTACCCCGACATACCACCTTTTCGGAGCGCCGTTATCTCCTTTATTACGAAACGTTACTTTTTTTTGGTATTGACATAATGCTATAGCATTATGCTACCGTTTCAATATAGTAGCCCAAACGCACCCGACGCAAGCGAAAAAACTTCAACGTTGTCGGATTTGGGCAACTGACTTTAACCCCCAAAGCGACGCCAAACTGAGACGATAAGCCGCTTCGAGGGCAAGAAACTGAGACTTGAGGAGACAAATAAGATGGTTGCGACGACACAGCCCCTTGTGGCTGGAATGACCCGCCAGAACCCACCTATCGCGATAGGTGTTGATAATGGGGCGGGATTGGTCAAGCTGGTGATGGGGTCGGGAGTGCAGCAAATGCGAATCCGCACCCCCGCCAAGGTGTATGAGGTGCGCGACGAACTGGACGATGTTCTGTCCTCAAAAGAGGGCGGACACTTCTTCTACCACGACGGCGAACGCACTGACCTGCTCGGACGCGAGTTTTTGACCGGAACATTAGCGGCCTGGAAAGCCCCAGCGACCCATATCAAGCTGAGCGATGACCCAGCACTGAAGGTAGAGTACTGCCTGCACACACTGCTTGGTGCGCTGGGCACGTTACCTCACCGTCAGGAGTGGCATCTGTACTTGGTTCTTTCCATCCATGCGAAAGTATTCCGCGACGCTTTGGCACAGAAAGTGCGGGGGATGCATATTGTCAGCTTCAATGGCAAAAGTACCCCTACCACGCGAGTTCATCTCAACGTGTCATTGGTGGCCCCTGAAGGCGCTGGCTCTTACGCTTATTGCAATGCCACAAAGCCAGAACCCCTAATTGACCGGACGGCACATGTTATTGCGGTGGACTTTGGCACCTCAACAGTCATCCCGACCGTGTTCGCCCCTGGTGGCAAAATCATCCATCGCAAAGTTCTGGAAGTAGGTGGATGTATCGACCTGCTGGATGCGATTGCCGCCGACCCAGAATTAATTGCATTCCTGGGCAAGGGCAAAGCAGGAAGCGTGGAAACCGTCCGCCAAGGCATTGAGAACAAAAGCTTCCAGTACGGCACACGCCCATTCAACTTTAAGAATATTTACGCCCGACACTTAACGCCCTGGCTCAGCGCTCGCCTACGCCTCGTAGAGAAGGAGGTTGAAGAGTGGAAGGATGCAGCACAAAGTTTCATCGCCTGGGGTGGCGGCGTGGAAATGCCTGGGGTAGCTCAAAAGTTAACCGCTCGTGGTATCACCGCTGTTCCCGATGGCTGCTGGGCGAATGCGATTGGACTCCAGCGGATGGCAGAAGGTCGTTTAGCGAGAGGTAACTAACAATGGCATCTTCCACAAGAATCCGAATTGAGCCGGACATTGAAGACTACCTTCGTTCCCAATCCGAACGAGTCATCGGCAAACCGGGTGAGCAAGCGACCGGAGCCGACCTTACCACTTTAACGAACCGTTTACTTTACGAACACAAACTCGCGCAGTCGATGACTAAGCAGGTTCCGTTTGCTCGACTCTTCAACTGGTTGATGGGGTTGGTTCCCAGCGGTGGCAAGGTGGTTGCATTTGCACAGCAAGAAGAAGCGCCTGCTCTCAAGGAAGCTCCCACTCCCGATAACTTTGACTTTGACGCCGACTTTGCTGCTCAGTTTGAGGAGGACGCCGCGTGAGCCAACTATCAGAATGGGCTTCTCAATATCGCGGTGAACTAGAGAAGCAATCCTCAACTCGTGCGGCACTTTTAGAAAGCCTTCTCACCGCTGGGGACTACGAAGCTATCCGAGAGTGGTTAGACCAGTGGGAAGCCGAAGACAATGCCCGAAATTCCCTTTACCAGAAGTATCGCTCAGCCCGTCAAGAGCTGCGAGAGGAACGTTCCCGCCAGCGCCAACAACGGCTTTACGGCTCGATGTTGGACAAGATTACGGGTAAAGCCAGCACCAAAGATTTGACCCGTCCAGGTGCTGACTCATCTCAAACGACCGCAGCAAACGAATCGTAAGGAATACTTAATCATGACATTTTCCACATCTGCCAAGCCACTCCCTTTCTATGCCGATGGAGAAGCTCCTCTGCAAGAACTGGTGGATAAATTTGGC
>NZ_DATNPA010000813.1:0-12246 GCF_036703385.1 Allocoleopsis sp.
AATCATCATCACTTATACCATTTCGCTTTTAATGGGCTACATATCTTACCCCCCTAGCCCCCCTTATCAAGGGGGAACAAGAAAAGCATCTGTAGCAAGCATTGAGAGAATTGGTATTACGTCTAAATACCGCGAGAGAGAGCCGTTCATGAAGATTGTTGTAATTGGAAGTGGCTTTGGTGGGCTATTGGCTGCCATCCGACTACAGGCACAGGGGCATCAAGTGACGATCGCAGAAAAACGGGATAAACCCGGTGGTCGTGCCTATGTCTATGAGCAGGATGGCTTCACCTTCGATGCTGGTCCCACCATCATTACCGCTCCCTACCTGATTCATGAACTCTTTGAATTGAGTAACCGCACAACCTCCGATTACCTGACGCTGGTGCCGCTTGACCCGTTCTACAATGTGCGGTTTGAAGATGGCTCAGTATTTCACTATAACGGCGATCGCGATTACCTACTAGAACAAATTCGGCAATTCAACCCTGCTGATGTGGAAGGCTACCATCGGTTTTACCGAGCATCTGAGCAAGTGTTTCAAAAGGGATTGCCCCTGATGACCAAGCCCTTTAGCCACTTCACCGATATGCTCAAAGTTGCTCCCGATATGCTGCAATTGCAATCCTTCAAATCAGTTGCAGGCTTTGTCAATCAGTACATCCAGGATGAACGATTGCGGCAGGTGTTTAGCTTTCATCCCCTCCTGATTGGCGGCAATCCCTTTCAGAGTACCTCCGTCTACGCCATGATTCACAAACTGGAGCAGGCGTTTGGCGTCTGGTTTGCAATGGGTGGCACGGGCGCATTAGTGCAAGGTTTGGTGCGATTGTTTCAAGAGTTGGGTGGAGAATTACGGCTCAATACAGAAGTTGCAGAGATTTTGATTGAGGGTAAGACAAAACGAGCAACCGGGGTTGCACTCAAGGATGGCGAATTGCTCCAAGCAGATGCTGTTGTGAGTAATGCCGATGTTGCCCTGACCTATCTCAATTTGGTTCCAGCCCAGTTTCGCCGCAAATATAGCGATCGCTACCTGCAAAATCTGCGATATTCCATGTCACTGTTCGTCGTTTACTTTGGCACTAATCGACGCTACGATCGCATGGCGCACCATGAGATTTTGATGGGGCCGCGCTACCGGGAGTGGATGGTGGATTTGTTCGATCGCAAGCACCTGGCATCAGATTTTTCGCTCTATCTTCACCGCCCTACTGCCACTGATCCCACCCTTGCGCCACCGGGTTGTGACTGCTGGTATGTGCTGGCTCCAGTTCCAAACCTGGATGGTGCAACGGATTGGAAAGAGATGGCAAAGCCTTACCGGGATGCGATCGTTCAGTATCTAGAGCAGCACTATCTACCGGATTTGTCAAGTCATATTGTTACCGAACACCTTATCGATCCATTGCATTTCCGGGATGAGTTGAATAGCTACAAAGGCACTGCGTTTTCAGTGGAGCCTACTTTGTTCCAATCTGCCTGGTTCCGTCCTCACAACCAAAGCGAGGACATTCCAAATCTCTATTGTGTAGGAGCCGGAACTCATCCAGGAGCAGGGCTACCAGGGGTTATGAGTTCCGGGAAGATTGTGGCAGAGATGATTAGCAAGGCTGGATAGTTGCGTTGTTAGGAATGTGGAGCAGATCGTTTTCGTTTTCTATTGACTGGTTGTTCAGTCATAAATTATTCTGGAGATGAAACAATTAGACCTCCTGCATCAATCCTGAAATGCCCCCTAAATCCCCCAATTCTGGGGGACTTTGAACTCCGGTTCCTTCCAAGGTTGGGGGGCTAGGGGGGCAAAATGCAGCATTTTGAGGTTGCTCAGGAGATGTGCGTACACGGTAGCTCAAAGTTGGGGGGCTAGGGGGGCAAAAATCGAATGAGAGCAAGAGGTCTATTGTGACTGTCCTACAAACTTCAAAGGAGACAGGCTATGGATTTGCATTACGAAGTTCAAGGTAAGGGTGAGACGGTTGTCCTAATTCATAGCGGTGGGGCAGATTTGCGGGATTGGGAGTTTATTGCCCCGCAACTAGCCCAGACTTATCAGGTCATTACATTGGACGGACGCGGTGCCGGACAGTCACCCCCACTGCTCGAACCTGCCAATTTCGTCGAGGATTTGCGGCAGTTGCTTGACCATCTCAATCTTGATCGCGCGATTCTAGTTGGACATTCGATCGGCGGTCAAATTGCGACTGATTTTGCCCTGGCTTATCCCAATCGCGTCACCAAGCTGGTGCTAGTGGCTCCGGGATTGTCGGGCTTCCAGTTCTCACCCGATGTTCAACAATGGTTCGCGCAAATCAAGGCAGCGGCTCCGGATGTCGAAAAAATGGTTGAGCGGATGTTGGATCATCCGGTGTACAGCGTCGTGATGTCCAGTCCGCAGCGCGATCGCATGGTGGAGATGACAACGCACAACACGAAACGGTCTTTTGAATGGAAAACCTTTGAAATGCTCTGGGCACAGCCACCGACAATTGATCGCTTAAGTGAGCTTCAAACCAAAACTCTGTTCATCATCGGCACACAGGATATGGCTGACAATTTGCATGTTGCTGAGTTATTCCAGCAGGTGCCCAACATTCGCTTCGCGTACATTGAAGGGGCAGATCACATGCCCACACTGACTCATGCAGATGAGGTTTCCAGTAAAATCATCCAATTTCTCACTGAGTAGAAGCCATGCCGCGTACCCCAGCAGAAAACGAGCGCATCCGTCAGGCAACGCGGGATCAAATCTTGAAAGCAGCGATGGATTTGTTCTTCACGAAAGGCTATCACGCCACTTCCATTGAAGATATCGCCAAACAAGCGCAGATTTCAAAGGGACTGCTTTACCACTACTTCAAAGGTAAGGAAGACGTTTTGGCAGCACTGGTCGATGTGCGGCTCAACGATTTGCTGTTCGTCATGAACGCCGCTGCTGCCAAGCCAACACCTGTTGAGCAAATTCGCCATATTGCCGAGGGTGCGTTAGAGGATGTACGGCGGCAACCGGAGGTTTTCCGATTTTATCTCAATCTGTTCACCCAACCGAGGCTCGATCCGATTGTGGCGAAATACAGCCAGAAGTTGATGGATGAGCAGGCAAAGCAGTTTGAAATCCAGACACAGATGTTCAGCGAGTTGGGAGTTGCTAACCCACGACAGCGATCGCTCTATTTTTCCTCAACACTTCAGGGCATCATGCTAATGTTTTCAACCTACCCCAACACCTATCCATTAGATGCAGTCAAAGCACAGGTGATTGCGGAGTTTTGTGTTGAGCCTTAGCACATTTCTTGTGGGATGGGCATCTTGCCCGCCCCCATTTTGCTTGCTTAGATGCACAGCCGTTTAGCAGTAGAGCTTCTTCCAGTAACGTTTGCCAACCTTCCAATCCCAGAGGCACACCCCGGTGCTGCCAGGTTCGTCGCGACGCATCTTAATATTACTACAGCTTTACATATTTAATAAGAAAATTTATCTAAGTCTTAAGGAATAGACCTGGCTTTAGATAAGCTTTTCAGTTATTGTTATTCTTTCATCAAACTTTTTTAAAGATTTACAGCAGGTAGAGGCAAATCAATAAACAATCGTATCTAGGATGAGATTACTGGGCTGACACTTACAGAGAAATAGGTCGCTGAGCCGCTATCGCTTCAGGGTCATCAATAAATACAGTCAGCTGGATTTTTCAAATCCAATTGACTCAACGGGGGACTTTACAGCAGTCAGCCGCAGCATCCTAGTTTATGCAAGGCAACTGGATTGTCTACCCAGGTGGCGGGTGCAATCTGAATCCGAATTAGCTCTCAACGAACCCTTAGCCAAGCGGCTAGAGCCGGAGCTTTGCCAATCTCTCCCTGCAATATCGGAATCGATGGGTGTCAACAGTGTCTGGAAGGCTGACCAATACCTCTATGAAAGCTCGTCTCTTGCCCTATTTGGCTGCTTCAGTGACATTCGCGATCGTTCTGGCGGTTACTTGGGTAATCGATCGCTCCGAACAACAGCGCTTCCAAGAGCAACATCGCGCTAATGTACTCAATCAACTGAGTGCGACCCGCGCTCGTCTCGAAGGAAAGCTGAATCAGCGACTATTTCTCTCGCGAGGTCTAGTGGCTTATATCTCAACTATTAATTCAGACATCGATCGCGAGAAATTTGACAACTTGTCCAAAGTCATCGTGGCGCAGCAAGCAGGTATTCGCGGCGTAGCCCTTTATAAAAATACCGTTGTCACCTATATGTATCCCTTAGCAGGCTGGGAAAAAGCGATCGGGTTTGACCCGATGACGATTCCAGCCGAACGAGAGGCGATCAAACGGGCAATTAAAACTAAAAAGAGTATCTTCGCAGGGCCGATTGACTTAGTGCCAACTGGCGTGGGATTCATCAGCCGTACCCCGATTTTTCTCACCCCCCCAAATGCAGAGGCCGAAAGTGGTCGATTCTGGGGGATGGTGGGCATTATCATCGACCGAGACACCCTGTTTCAAGAAGCAGGACTGATCGACTCGAAAAGCAACCTTCAGTACGCGATCCGGGGCAAAGATGGATTAGGAGCGGCTGGAGCAGTCTTTTTCGGCGATGCCAAAATTTTTCAGCAACACCCAGTCACATCCGAGGTGACGCTGCCCAATGGTGCATGGCAGTTAGCGGCAGTTCCAGTGAAAGGATGGCCTAAAAGTGCCCCCATTTCTCAATGGTTGTGGTTGGGAGGTGGGTTGCTAGCGATAATAGCCGGAGGCTTGGTGTTCATTTTGGTGAGTGCTCCAGCTCAACTGCGAAAAGCCGTGGAACGAGCAACCGCCGCGCTACGAGAGAGTGAGGAAGCACTTTTGCGAGCGAATGCAGATTTGCAGCGCTTAGACAAGCTCAAAGATGAGTTTTTGGCGAACACATCCCATGAACTGCGCACTCCCCTGAATGGGATTATTGGCATTGCCGAGTCTCTGATGGATGGTGTCACTGGCTCACTGCCTAAAGAAACCCGTTTCAATCTCAGCCTGATTGTTTCGAGCGGGCGGCGTCTAGCAACCTTGGTCAACGATATTCTGGATTTTTCTAAACTGAAGCACGAAACCATTGAATTGCAGCTCAAGCCGGTGGAAATGCGATCGCTCGCTGAAGTGGTGCTGACCCTGTGCAAACCTCTTATTGGTCAAAAGAATTTGCAGTTAATTAATAGTATTTCTCCAGACTTACCAGAGGTCAATGCCGATGAGAATCGCGTGCAACAAATCTTACATAACTTAGTAGGTAATGCCATTAAATTTACGGACAGTGGTACTGTAGAAATTACCGCTGAAGTCAGGGGAGAAGGTTCTAATTCCCAACTCGTGATGAGTGTGTGTGACACAGGCATTGGCATTCCAGATGATAAACGCGATCGCATTTTTGAATCCTTTGAACAAGCGGATGGCGCAACGGCACGTCAGTATGGGGGTACGGGCTTAGGGTTAGCCATTACCAAAACACTTGTAGAGTTGCACGGGGGAAGAATTGACGTTGAATCCACTGTCGGGATTGGGTCGAGGTTTATCTTTACCTTGCCTGTATCAGAAGGGTTGAAGGTTGAAAGGTTGAATGTTGAAAGTTCCCAAGGGTTACAGGTTGAAAGGTTGAATGTTGTTCGCGATAGCGAAGCGTTAGCGAGTCTTGCCTGCGGCACGCTGCGCGAACGAGCATCAGCGTTCCCCGTTCGCGAAGCGTTCGCCGAAGGAGTAGGGGTAAGTTTCCGACAGCCTGCCAAAGAGCAACCTGCAACTTCGGATGCCTCAACCATCAACATCCTGATAGTGGATGACGAGCCGGTGAATCGTCAGGTATTTGCCAACTATCTCTCATTGCAAAACTATGATATTACCCAAGCCAGCAACGGTCTTGAAGCCTTAGCTTTACTGGAAAGTGGGTTTAAACCCGACCTGATTTTGCTTGATGTGATGATGCCACGCTTGACTGGCTATGAAGTCACGCGGAAAATCCGTGAAATTTGGCAAGCTAATGAACTACCGATTCTGCTATTGAGTGCGAAAAATCAAGTTTCAGATTTAGTGGTGGGATTAGAGGTAGGGGCTAATGATTATCTGACCAAACCTATCTCTAAAGATGAACTTCTCGCTCGTATTAAAACTCACTTAAATCTTCAGCAACTGAAAGCAGAAAACCTGCGTCTGGCGACTGAACTGGAACTCACGCGACAACTCCAGCAGATGCTGTTACCCAGAGAACGAGAACTAGGAACCATTGCCGGATTAGACATTGCTGGCTTTATGGAACCGGCTGAGGAGGTAGGCGGTGATTACTATGACGTACTCAAGTATAATGGCAGCCTTAAAATTGGTATCGGTGATGTAACTGGGCATGGTTTGGAAAGCGGGGTATTGATGGTTATGGTGCAAACCGCTGTGCGGACTCTACTAACCAACAACGAAACTGACCCAGCCAAATTCTTGAGTGCTGTTAACCGGACAATTTACGACAACGTACAACGCATGAATTCCGATAAAAATCTGTCCCTTTCCTTGCTGGACTACCATCAGGGTCAACTCTGTTTAAGTGGACAGCACGAAGAGCTGATTGTGGTGCGTAATGACGGTTCTTTGGAGCGAATCGATACAATCGATTTAGGTTTCCCCATTGGTCTGGAGGAAGACATTGCTGATTTTATCTCTCATACTCAGGTACAGCTTCATCCTGGCGATGTGGTAGTACTCTATACCGATGGGATTACGGAAGCGGAAAATCTAGCAGGAGAGCAATACGGAATTGAACGACTGTGTGAAGTAGTTAGAGGCAACAGAGAACAAAGTGCTGAGCAAATCAAGCAGACGGTGCTTGGGGATCTGCGATCGCATATCGATCAGCAAAAAGTTTATGATGACATCACTTTGCTGATACTTAAACAGAAGTAGTTATTTCTCTAAACTGGGGTTGAAAGTGACGCTCCTATCGTCGCTAACGCAGCAGCAGGGCAAGATGAAAGTTCAACCCTTCAACCCTCAACCTCCGAACCTTCAACCTTCAACCCTTTGACTCATGACCAATGACCGAAATCGATATGACTCAGATATTTGGTGACTTCAGTAATGATCTGCCCAATGGCCACGAAGGTCTGACCATTGTATTTTCACCAACCTCTGTCCCGCTCAAGCAGCGCTGGCGAAACAATGGTTTATCTGCTGATTTTATGGCGGACTACTTTGCCACGTTCTTTCCTGGCAGTGAAGAAGCTAACCCCGAAACCGCTACCCAAGAGCAGGTCAAAAGTGCTGTTAGCTTTATCGCTAATGAGTTATTAGAGAACGCCATGAAGTTTAACGACGAGTCATCACCAGAGCCGATCAGCATCAGACTCCAAATGGATACTCATAGGCTTATATTTCTGGCGAGTAATAGTGTCAATCCCCAAAAGCTCAAGAGTTTCCAGGCATTCATCGAAGAGTTAATTACCTCTGACCCTAGTGACTTGTACCTTCGCCATCTGGAAAAAGATGAAGACCACCCTGAATGCAATTCTGGGTTAGGCTTGCTGACCATGATCAATGATTATCAGGCCAAGCTCGGCTGGAAGTTTGAGAGGGTTGATCAGAGTCCGGATGCGATTGCCTCTAGCACCACCCAAAGAGCGATCGGCGTTACCACAATGGTGCAGTTAATAGTATAGGTCACTAAAAAGATGATAGGGAGTTTAGGAGTAATGGAGATTAAGTCCAAAGATTACAGCATCTTGTACGACTCAGTGACCGAAACAGTCAGCTGCCAGGGTTCACTTCGTTTAAATGGGATGGACGAATACGCACCCATCGTACAGTTGCTCAATGACGTAGCTGACCACGACCCACCGACGCTAACGTTGAACTTGCGAAATCTAGAATTTCTCAATAGTTCAGGGATTAATGTGATCTCAAAGTTCGTGATTAAGGTACGCCAGAAAGGAACCATTCAAATGGTGGTCATAGGATCTAACAGCATTCCCTGGCAGGGCAAGTCGTTAAAGAATTTGCAACGACTCATGCCCAAATTACAACTGCAATTAGAATGAAAGCTCTATCAGGTGCATCGTTGCAAACACCCATAGAAAGTCTTTTTTGTCAAGGCGCAACCCTTATGGCGATGCAGGCCGAACAACTATCATCAGAACAGTTACTTCTAGAAATAGAAATGCTGCGCCAGGAACTGGAAGCGGTGAAGCGGGACAAAGTCGATCTAGAAATCTTGCTAGAGACGACGACAGCCCATGCTGATGCCATCGAAGTTCTCTTGTATGAGTCCAATCAACAACTTCAAGCTGAAATTGCTGAACGCCAGCGTGCCGAGGCGGCACTGAAGGCATGTGCCATAGAACTTCAGTCTTTTTTAGACGCTTTGGCAAAAGATAAAGTGGACTTGGAACTGTTGTTGGAAACAACAACAGAACACGGCGATACAGTAGAAGATTGGTTGTACAACCAAGCAGAGGAGGCGGTAGTTAATGGGGAAAAGCGGCTGGCTCAAGTTCTGGACGCTGTGCCAGTCGGGGTGTATGTCGTTGATGCCAGTGGGAACCCCTACTACGCCAATAAGATGGCACAGAAAATCCTGGGACAAGCGATTGCGCCGGAAACCAGCACCCCTAACTTGCCACAGATGAGTCAAATCTATGAGGCAGGAACCAATCAGTTGTACCCTTGCGATCGCCAACCGATTCTACGGGCATTGAGAGGTGAAAGCGGAACCATCGATGATATGGAAATCCGCCAAGGGGACAAGGTTATCCCCCTAGAAGTGTGGGCCACTCCAATTTTTGATGAAAAGGGCAAAGTCGAGTATGCGATCGCCGCGTTTCAAGATATCACCGATCGCAAAAAAGCTGAAGCCGAGCGGATAAAATTCACCTCAGAACTGTTTCAACTCAACCAAGCGTTCTCCCGCTTCGTTCCCCGCCAATTTCTTCAGTATTTGGATAAAGACAGCATTGTCGATGTTAAATTAGGCGACCATGTCCAGAAAGAAATGTCCGTGTTGTTCGCGGATATTCGCGACTTTACCACCCTCTCCGAAAGGATGACACCGGAAGAAAATTTTAAATTTATTAATGCTTATTTAAGTCGCATGGAACCTGCGATCGTTCAAAATAAGGGATTCATTGATAAATATATCGGTGATGGAATCATGGCACTATTTAGTAAGGGTGCCGACAACGCCATTAAAGCCGCGATTTCTATGCTGCAACGGCTTACTACCTATAATCAACACCGTGCTAAGGCTGGCTACATATCGATTCAAGTTGGCATTGGGATTAATACAGGGTCATTAATGCTAGGAACGGTGGGGGGATACTCCCGGATGGACAGTACGGTGATTAGCGATACTGTGAACTTAGCCTCTCGCATTGAAGGACTGACGAAAGAGTATCGGGTATCTTTACTAATTTCTCATCATACTTTTTCCCAATTGCAAGATGCGAATCAATATGCCTTTCGCCTCATTGACCGAGTTAAAGTTAAGGGGAAATTAGCAGCCGTGAGTGTCTATGAGGTATTTGACGCAGATCCGCCTAAAATCCGAGATGCCAAGTTAGCCACGAAAACCGCATTTGAAGAAGCCTTGTTGCTCTATAATCTGCATTCTTTCAAACAAGCGGCACAACTTTTTGAAGAGTGTCTGCACCTTAACCCCGATGATACAGTGGCTCAAAATTATCTAGAACGCTGTCAAAGAATGGATAGCACCTTAAGGAATAACTCACAGCGGTGAACCATTTGCAGAGAAAGCATGGACAGTAGTAAGATTATAGATTGTGCCCTTATGAAATTAGTCCATGCCGAAACTAAAAACTCGCAGAGCAGCGGCAAAACGTTTTAGAGCTACTGGTAGTGGCAAAATTGTACGTCGCAAAGCTTTTAAAAACCACCTACTAGAACACAAAAATGCAGCCCGGAGACGCCGTCTGTCTCACACGGGGCTTGTGAATGAACGCGACGCGGAAAACGTGCGTTTGATGCTGCCTTATTTGTAGAAGCTAGGGATGGGTGACAAGGGAAGGAAGCGACGAAGGTTTTTATCCCTTTGCCAAACTAGTCTTTAATCACTGGCAGGTGGACACCTGTCGTACCGAGTAACAACTTACAACTCACAACGAATCATGACACGGGTAAAACGCGGTAACGTTGCGCGGAAACGACGCAAAAAAATTCTCAAGCTGGCTAAAGGTTTCCGGGGTTCACATTCAACCCTGTTTCGCACAGCTAATCAACAGGTGATGAAGGCGCTACGGAACGCCTATCGCGATCGCAAAAAGCGTAAGCGGGATTTTCGTCGCTTGTGGATTACTCGCATCAACGCCGCAGCGCGGATGAATGGCGTTAGCTATAGCCAGCTGATGGGTTTGATGAAAAAAGCCAACATTCAGTTAAACCGCAAGATGCTGGCTCAGTTAGCGGTACTCGATCCAACCAGCTTTAATAAAGTCGTGGAAATGGCGAATCAAGCTGGGAAATGAGGGATGGGTAATGGGTAATGGGGTAGACTCTTGCCCAGTCCCCTGTCCCTAATCCCCAATCTAAAACAAAGATGCCGAATGGGGTTTAACCGCAAGTTCTTCAGCTTTAGTGTTGTCATGGGATTGGTGGCGCTGTCTTCGGCGACACCTGCATCCGTTCGGAGTGCTGAACTCAATGAGATTCAGCAGCGGGGCAAGTTGATTGTTGCGGTAAAAGACAATCTGCGCCCTTTAGGTTTTCGGGATGCGGGCGGCAACTTGCAAGGGCTGGAAATTGATATCGCTAAACGTCTAGCTGAAGAACTGTTGGGGAAACCGGATGCTGTGGTTTTGCAGCCAGTGAAGAACACAGATCGGCTGAATGTGGTAATAGAAGGTAAAGTTGACCTGACGATTGCCAGAGTAACGGCAACGGAGTCTCGTTCCCGATTAGTAGACTTTAGCAGACCTTATTACTTAGATGGTACAGGTTTTGTTACAAAAGCTCCTTCAAAAGAGGCTAACACGTCCCGCTATGCGATCGCTAAGTTAGACGATCTAGCCACCAAGACGATCGCCGTGATTAAAGGCTCTAGCACAATCCCGGTGGTGAAGTATCACTTACCCAACGCCAAACTGGTAGGCGTTGATTCCTATGAAGAGGCGCGATCGCTTTTAGAAAAGGGAACTGCCGATGCCTTTGCGGCGGATAATAGCGTCCTAACTGGCTGGGTTCATGAATATCCTGAGTATCGGATGCTTCCGGTGCGGCTTTCGGCTCAAGCCTTATGTGTCGTTATACCCAAGGGGTTGCAGTACGACAAACTGTACCAACGGGTGAATGAAGCGATCGCTCGTTGGCAACAGTCCGGTTGGCTAGCCGAACGTATTGCCACTTGGGGTTTACCATAATTAAGGGATGAAGGATGGAGGATGAAGGATGAAGAATAAGCCTTCATCCTTGTTGGCGAGTGTGAATTCTGATTTTTCATACTTCATCCTTGACACTTCATAGATTAGAATTTCAAAAATGATGGAGAATTCGCTTCCAATTGTTTATTTGTTCACATTGTTGGTGCTGCTTGGCCTTGCTGGATGGGCGATCGTTAGGCAAGTCCTCAAAACTCGTAAAATTGAAAACGCTCTTTCACGGCTAGAAAGAAAGCTCAAGAAAGAGCGAGGAACTGTTCAAGAGTATTACGAGTTGGGCAGTATCTATGCTGATAAGAAAATGTTTGCCCAATCAATCGGTTTGTTTCAAAAAGCACTCAAGGGTGTAGATGTTGAGGAAGAAAACCTTGCCCCTGTCCATAATGCTCTAGGCTTTGCCTACTTTGCACAAGAACAATACGATATTGCGATTCGCGAGTACAAAGAGGCTATAAAGATAGACCCAGGATATGTCACAGCGCTCAACAATCTGGGTCATGTTTATGAGCGTAAAAAGTTAACCGCTCAAGCGTTACAAACTTACGAAGAGGCGCTGAAGTATGAACCCGATAATGCAACAGCGAAGCGTCGGGCTGATTCTCTGCGTAAGCGGCTGGTACCTTCCTCATAAGAGGAATGTTACTGACTTAAGCAAGAATTAGTCGTTCTTTGGACAAAACCCAGATTGGGGGGTTTCCCCCCAAACCCCCCACTGGGGGACGAGTGCCTCCCCCAGACCCCCTGCACAAGGGTTGGTTGGTGAGCGAGGAATGTTCCTCAGTCAGTACCATTCCCGTTAAATCTAATATAAGATTGAGTTGCGTTACTTCGGATTGAATTAACTCAAAAGGCTTACA
>NZ_DATNPA010000814.1:0-6544 GCF_036703385.1 Allocoleopsis sp.
CCGGGAAGGGGAGGCTTGACCGAAAGCGGTAATTGCGATACTGATAACAGGCGATCGCACCACATCACCCCCAACAATCTCTGTATCGTACTCCTGCAAGCAACCCGTTAAACCCTGGTAGACTCTCTCTACCCAACTAACTGAAGTCTCACTCCTAATACTTAAACCAACAGTAATTCCGAGGGGAGAGGCTCCCATTGCGGCTAAATCCGATAAATTAGCCGCCGCCGCACGCCAACCGACATCTTCGGGTGAGGTTGTGCGATCGCTAAAATGCACTCCATCCACCAAAACATCGGTTGTCACGACCAACGATTGCCCCGACTCTGGAAATGAAAGGACGGCAGCATCATCGCCCACAATATCTCTAGGACAAAATCGCTGCAAGCGTTCCAGAAGTCCCTGTTCCCCAATATCTCGAACGAGTAGGGAGGACAATTCATCACTCATGCCGATTTATCCGCACGAGGACGCCGCTGAATCTTAGGGAAGCGATAGAAGGTGTCCCCATCAGCATCTACTTCGGGAACCGCTCCAAACATCTTCACCTGACGATCTAAATACTTCCGCGCTTGCTCCACATCTACCCTCGATGCTGCCGTTAGCTGAATCAGAGAAATACAACTGCTTTGTTCTTCTAGGAGCTGATAGAAAGCATCATCCAACTGCTGACGATTGAAGGCCGTTTCCAACTGCTGCTGGCGATTTAGGGGGCCAACACGCAAGAATACGCCCGCCAGAATGACGAGCGTAATCACGAGTAGGAGGTCAACAATTGGCATTGAGAATCGAGCAACTACGAGGTTGGGGTATCAAGTATCGCGGGTTGAGAATCAGGGGTGATTACCGCTTCTGGCTCGGCTATAGCCTGAGTAACTTGCGAATCTACTAAATTCTCAGCCTCTTCAACCACTTTAGCGGATTCAATTTCATCCCGCTTTGTGGCTGTTTGCTTTTGCCCAGATGAACCCTGTGCGACTTGTGGCGTGACTAAATTCTCCGCGCCCTTAACAACTTTAGCGGATTCGATGACATCACCCTCTTTGAGCTTTTCGAGTACCTCTTTGCCCTGGACGAGGTAACCAAAGACGGAATAACGTCCATCGAGGAGGTTGAGACCGGCTGGAGTCAGTTCGGGTTCAAACAGGAAGAAGAAGAACTGAGAGGAGCCACCATTCGGGTCATCTCCTGGACGCGCCATTGCGACAGTACCATAGGCCGAGAAGGGTAGCACCGGCTGATCCCGGTAACGACCCGCGTCTTCTAAGGTAATGCCATAAACTGGCTCTGAGTCTCCTCTGACGAGGACTTCTAGGGGAATTGCTCGGTATTCACCCGTTGTGGGGTCAACAAAACCCTCTTCTTTTCCCGGTGGATCGCCAACTTGCAATACGTAGAAGTCTTCAGCGCGGATAAACTCCAGTCCGTTATAAAAACCCCGCTGAACCAAGTCCACAAAATTACCCGCTGTAACAGGGGCACTGTAGCCATCGACCACTACCGTTAAGTTACCTTTGTTGGTGGTCATCTCCACCGTAGCGCGACCTTTGAGTTGAGGCAGGTTACTGTACTCCGAAGGTACCTCAAAGGGAAAGTCCCCCATCATCATCTCTTCGAGTTCACCCACTTGAGTCAGGAGCTGACCCCGCAGAATGGAAATCTTTTCCCTGTCCTTTGCTTCAACGGCTTCTCGGAGTGAGGTTATGCCTTGATTCATTTCAGCAATCAAGGCTTCGGCTTGGGGTTGTTTCTCCTCTAGAATGTCAGCCAGAAGTTTTTCTGCGCGATCGCTCAAAATCGTAGCCGCTTTGGTAACATCTCTACCGACCGGACTCCAGCGCTTAGCCCGTAGTTGTGTGGAGATATCTTCAAGACTGGCTTGAATATCCCGCACGGGCTGATTATCAATCGGTAGCGAGTATCGCAACAAGGCTTTGCCATCTGTGATCGCATTTCCCACGGGTAATCGGCTTTCACGGGCGGGTTGGCTGTTGCCCGAATCCCACCAAGCCCCAGAGAGACCGAAGGAGAGCGTAACCAAGAGCAGCGCTAGGAGGCTGGTCTGTGTCAAGCGTTTGTACCAATCAAGCTTGAGAATTTTTGAAAATCGCATAGCTATATCACTGAAGACTTCGCACCATTAGGTTTGAGGCTTATCCACAGCATGAAAGAACTTTATTTTTCATATTGCCATGAAGGGTTACACGTTAGAAGGCTGCAGGTTGAAGGTTCGCTGGTTACAGGTTCGTTGGTTACAGGACGAGTAGGTTGGCAGATGGTAAGTTTTCCAACCTACCCCTACGGGGAACGCTACGCGAACAATTTTCCAACTTTCCCACCTTAAACACTTGGATGACCGCAACAGAGGTAAAATAAAGTGCCGATAGACTCGCTACGCTTGGCTATCGAGCATCTTGTTCTGCCCTTTGAAACAGGTTCATGATTTCTAGTAACGACTTTCGCCCTGGTGTCACGATTGAGTTGGATGGGTCTGTATGGCGGGTAGTGGAGTTTCTCCACGTTAAGCCTGGAAAGGGTTCCGCCTTCGTTCGTACAAAGCTGAAAAACGTGCAAAGTGGAAGTGTTGTTGAGAAAACCTTCCGCGCTGGGGAAACGGTACCCCAAGCCAATCTAGAAAAGCGAACAATGCAGCATACCTACAAAGAGGCTGACCAGTTTGTCTTCATGGATATGGAAACGTATGAAGAAAGTCGTCTGAACTCGTCTCAGATTGGCGAACGCGTCAAGTATCTCAGTGAAGGGATGGAGGTCAATGTTGTTACCTGGGGTGAACAAGTTCTTGAAGTAGAACTTCCCAACTCTGTAGTGCTGGAAGTTACTGATACCGACCCCGGTGTCAAAGGCGATACCGCAACTGGCGGTACGAAACCAGCGATTGTTTCCACGGGTGCTCAGGTGATGGTTCCTCTCTTTATTTCAATAGGAGAGCGCATTAAAATCGACACTCGTAACGACTCCTACTTGGGTCGCGAATAAACTGTTTTGACCAGGCAAGAAGCATCGGGGTGGGTTGAACGTTGGCAAGTCTCAGGTTGCATGTTGACAAGTTGACCGTGGGGAAGACAACCTGGGCTAAGTCCTCGTATGATCTCCGGCGCTGCGCTAACAACCTTCAAACCTTCAACCTTCAACCTTCAACGTATTTCTCGCCCCTAGCTCCTGATTTAGTTGTGACATTAGACTTTAATCAACTTCGCGAACTGCTAACCGCGATCGCTCAAACCGATATTGCGGAATTAACCTTAAAAAGTGCTGATTTTGAACTGACAGTGCGTAAAGGCATTCCGACAACAACTAGTGTTGCCCCAGCGCTGAGTAGTCCTGGTGGCAACACGACTTCGGGATTTGTCAGTACACAAACCCAACCTGTTGTCATGCAGACAGCACTGACTCCTCCAATTGCGATCGCAACGGGAGAGCCCCCAACAGCACCACCATCAGCGGCTGCGCCTGTCTTAGACTCCAAATGGATAGAAGTTAAATCCCCAATGGTCGGGACATTCTACCGCTCGCCGGCTCCGGATGAACCCCCTTATGTGGAAGTGGGCGATCGCATCCGCACAGGTCAAACTATTTGCATTATTGAAGCCATGAAGCTGATGAATGAAATTGAAGCTGAGGTGTCTGGACAAGTAATGGAACTTTTGGTACAGAACGGAGAGCCTGTCGAGTACGATCAGCCGTTGATGCGGATTAATCCGGGTTAATTAAATCCAGACTAAATTGACCAATCTTCGCCTTCGTGGGCTTTCTCGCCAGGTTTCTGTAAGGATTCCTTGAAGATTACTCCATTGTTATAAATAGAGTAACAATAGCTGGTAAAATTTGGGGATCACTTAGTTCGGGATATAGGGATGCCCACCGCGAACACTGTACCACAAGAAGTAGTACAACAAGTTGCTGAATATTTTAGTATCTTGAGTGAGCCAATGCGTCTGCGAATTTTAAATTTGCTACGGGAAGGCGAAAAATGTGTACAAGAGCTAGTAGAGGCAACAGCCACGAGTCAGGCGAATGTATCAAAGCACCTCAAGGTGATGCTACAAGCCGGCATCCTTAGCCGCCGATCGGAAGGCACATCGGCTTACTACAAAGTAGAAGATGAGTTAATTTTTGAGCTTTGTAATTTGGTTTGCGATCGCCTCGCCACACGAATTGAGCAGCAAGCCCGCCATTTTCGAGACTTCAGCCTCGCCAATAAGGAGTAGCCTTAGACTTACTCCAGCCTATCAATTTAGGAGACAGCTTTCTTCACGGGCTGTTGTTATTAAAGATTAAGAGAGAGAGAGCGAAACCCCTCCTAGCGCCTAACCTCACGTTGTCCTAGCTGGAAAAACGCTATAGATTAAAGTTTTTCTCGAAAGTTTCACGAGTGATAGGCTGATCTAGCATTAAGCCCTCTCCCCCTAAAACTTCCAGAGGCTTCCCTTCTACAGAAATCCAAACCTTAGCGGCTGGATCTAAACTGCTGGCTGTGTAGATAACCTGCGCCACCCGACCCGTCATTGAGGCGCTGCCGCCACCATCGGTAAATTCTTTGGACAAATCTACATGAACGCCATCAGCTTCCAACGCGACATTCTTCAGCTTTGTTCCTTTAGGAATCGTTGTGGCAAAAGCGGGGTTCACGGGCCCTGCCAATAAACTCGTAAATGCTCCCTCCAAGATGTCACTGGGTTTATCGGCCTTCTTTAAGGTGACCGAACTGGGAACTACCTCTATTCGGTTATTGACATTATTGACCCAATAAACATTCACGCTTTCCTCAGCGGCAGGCTGGGCGGATTTAGGTGAGGGCTGGATCGGATTAGCGGGTTGAGATGTTGTGGGTGCTTGCGTGGTTGTCTGGGGGGGTGTGGTTTGAGACGGCTGACTTGAATTCCAAACCCACCAAGTTGCACCTGCGCCTGCTGTAACTAATGCAGCAGAGACACTAGCAATTAGACCTAGAGGAATGCGACGAGTGTTGTGTTGGTCTTGCATACCGAGAAACCTCCATGAAAATTAGAGAACATGGGCGTACAGAGGTTTTACATAAGACACCTGAACACGATACTTTATGAACGACGCGCCCCTGTGATAGATGCAGACGACGGGTTTGAGGCATCAACTCGGACAAACGCTGCTACTCCTAACTCATCCGTATCTATCTTTAATTGTAAGACTCGTGCCGTAATCCCTGCCTCTTCCAAGGTGCGGAGATCGAAGCGTCTACTTATACCCTCAGAGAACCCTGCAATTAAAATAGGTGAGAGCGATCGCCCATTCACGCTAACCGATGGTTCCATGAGTTTCAAGCTGTGTCCAGCAGTAAAGCTCAGTCCCGACTCCACCAGGAGCGTTGTCGTTTCGGCCTCTTTTTGGCGCAACTCGACCTGAAAACGGATGCGGTTGTTGCCCAAAAAATCCATCCGGGGATTGAGAACCTCATAAGCCTCCGGTGAACCTCCCAAAAAGCGACTACCCAGAACTCGCAATCGAGCCATAATAGCTGGTGACTGCAAAGCTTTATTGATATCGGCCTCAGTAAGAGCTAAACGTACCCCCGCTTGTGCTGGTTGCCGTAGCGCCGCCTTGGGTGACTTCTGCCCCCCCTGCCTGAGACGTTGTAAATCCACATTCAGGGGGTCTGTTTCTATTTCCAACGCCCCAATGCGAATATCCGGAGTGAGCCATAATCCTCGCCCTGCAATCCGTACTCGGTCTACTTTACCTTGTACTAACTGATAGCTGGGGGCATTGTCCACACGAACTTGCAATTGCTCGACCTTATTTAATCGAGAGCGAAGATTATGGGCAATAATCTTATCCGTCACGATGCCGATAGGGGAGACAAGTGCGAGTAAGCCAGAGAGAAGAATCGTTAAAAATTCCATAACATTATCGTTTAATAAATCAACAAATCTGTGATTAAAGGCAAATGATCGGAACCGACCTGACGACCCCTGCGACTATTCAAAACCTTAATATCTCCACGTACAAAACAATGGTCAATAGGAATCGATAATACTGGATGGAACGTATACCATGTTGGTATAATGCCGAAACCTCTTCTGGCGTTACGAACTCTGGCTTTACTAACGAAGCGTTTATAATAGGGAGACCACATCGTTACATTAAAATCTCCAATTAATAAAAAAGGATTTTTGACCTTTGCAACATAATCTCCTATTGCTTCTAGTTGTCTATTTCGTTCTTCAACATAATCTTTCCCTAACGCATTAGAAGGATGAACCGCGATTATTGAAAGAATTTTTTCGTGAATCTTAAGATTTGCTAAAACACTTTTTCTTCCTCCTCCCAATGACTTAACAGAGGTATTTTCTAGAGGGAGCTTGCTGTAAATGGCAGTTCCATCTATATCCACATCTTGATGAGCTATGGAGTAAGGCAGAATATCTCGTAAAACTTCTAACTCTTTAGCGCCTTTTTTCCCGACCTCTAGGAAAACTGCTAAATCTGGTTTTTCTTGCCTAACTAAAGAAATAACTTTGGGATAGTCATGATCATATTTATCAACATT
>NZ_DATNPA010000815.1:0-5682 GCF_036703385.1 Allocoleopsis sp.
GACACTAGGCACCATACTTTCAGTGTCACCAATAATGCCATGAATGTAGAGGACAATCCGTTGGGCTTGAGCAACCAATTGTTTTACCTTCTCCCGATCTTTTTCATAGATTACCGTTCCATCTTCTGTAACCTCGGCTACAGCTAAAATCGGGTACTCAAACGAACGCCCCAGCTTTTCATTTACTACTTTTTCCAGGAAAATTCGGATTGAACCCTGCAAGCTACGACTGCTTACAGTGGGTCTGGGCAACCGCTCCAGCTTAATCTCTGTCTTGCCATTCTCTGTCTTTATCCCTCGACCTAATGGCAAGAAAAATTCACCGTCATAACCCAACGGTAAAAGGTGCTCATTCTCCTCCAATGCTTGATCGACCAGCAACGTTAAGGGCGCTTCTGGTGTTACAGCTATGTAATCTTCTACGTCAAATAGCTCTAAAGCACTCAATCCTGGGTCGCTGCCTCGGCTGGTTGTGAATTGGAATGCTTGGGTGATATGAGGTTCTTGCCGCAGAATAGGAGGCAAAATTAGATTTCCTAAATCTCGACTTGCCTGTGGCTCAGTAGTTAGGCTCACTTTCGCTTGTAAACTTGGATGAGGTTGTACCTCGACTACACCACCCAATAAACGAGTGCTTTCATGCTGCTGAATTATCCCAGCCGCTTGCGGTCTTACGGTTTCAAGGGTGATTATCTTAGTCATCCAATCATCCGTATTGCCTCTAGAGCTAGCCATTATTTCTCGGCTTTGTACCCGGCTCATCAAGCTATTGAGTGTCCCTTGTTGCTGCAATTCCTCAGTTTCTATAGAGCGTTGCGATTGAGTAAATCTAGGCAAGTCCAGTGCATCTTGCTCTAACAAACTTGCATCAAACTCGGTCGTACTCACAATTAGTTTTAGCCTATCCTTGCGTTCAGTAATGCCCTGTTCCCATAACTCATCAGGCACCACTGAATCCTTGTAGTCTCCTTCGATAGTTTCTCCCGGTGGCAGCCGCACGCTAGTCCTGTCTTCAAAGAACCCAACATACACAGCAAAACTCTCTGTTAGGTCTAATACATTGCAATAGAGAGTTTTCTTACTGTTGTTAGTTAGCCTGACATAGTAGGTAGGTGGACTCCACTCACCATCCTGATATTCATACTCCAAACGCATATCAGACGCTTCTGAGAGCGCACCGTTAGCGATGTTAGGAGCGTCTGAAGAGGCTTCATGACCGTAAAGAACAATCTCCATCTTCAGATCATCTGGCTTAATCCGAGTTGTGGCAGGACTTTCCAGTTCAAGCGTGTTAGTCCAACGAGCGATATGTTCCAATCGTTGAATAACTTGCAAAGCGCGTTCTGGCGTGTAACTGGCAAGGCCTAGGGGTTTTTCTGGAAGTGGCGCAACCAAAGGACGGTCATCTGTAGGCAGTGTCAGCCAGTATTGTCCCTCGCGAGCCAGTAATTTATAGTCTGCATCGGCAGATGCATCGACTCGACGCACGTACAACGAAGACCGTTCATTGGCTTGGGCTTTTAACAGTGCTTGATGCGCTAGTTCTACACCTGCTTGTTCACCCTGAAAATAAACCTTCAGAGGCTCTATTGGCAAACTGGTTACAACAGCCCAATAACTTTCATTTTCCGATAAGCGATCTGCGCTATGCTGCTTCGCACCATGCTTACGCAAACGCAGCAGCGCTTCACTATCGCTGCCCTCAATAATTTCCACTTTGCTGCGTTGTGGTAGCACTTGGGTAACTCGTGCTTGCAATAAAGCTTCTCCAGATTGGCGTAACTGTTCTGGGGTACTTCCAACAGGAAAGATTGCTAATAAAACATCTCTACTCGATTTGGGAATACCATGCAACGCCCCGCCATCGATCACCCAACTCTTGTCTTTGCTGCTATAAGTTAAGGTGAAGTAGAAAGGCCGTTCCGTAATTGCACCACCTAAAAAAGGTTGGTTTAATTCGTCCGAATCTGTTGCTTCAACTTGAGGAGATTGGTCTTGGACTTTACCACTAACCAACGCATTAAGAGTTCTAGCTAAATCTCGATAGGTTAAGCTGCCATTAGTTCGCTGCAATGTTTCCAGAAGGAAGTAGGAAAAAGCTCCTCGCAGTTGACCATCTTGGCCTTTATATTCTTTTGCCAGCTCATAGTCTCGACAGGCAGAAAGCATAACGTGCCTTCCTTTGGGTAACACTATACCTGTCGTTTTCTTTTCCAGGTTACGGGAAGACGTTAACAATTCATCTAATGCTGTTTTATCTTGAGCAAAAATATAGCTGCTCAAAGGTCGCTCTCGCGAATCTACAGGGGCACGACGTACTGTAACTTCTAGAGACAAATTTCTGGTTCCAGAACCAGAGTGACAGCAATCCAAAATCATCACGACATGGGGATTCTTCTGTGCCACTTGGGAAATCAAGTAGGCTAATTCCTTATCCGCTAAGTCTCGGCTACCTTCTGTACGGCTGTCATGGCAAACTAAGGTTTCATTTAAACGGTCTGGCTCTAAATGCCAAAACTCTTCTGTTGCCTTTTCTTGAGCGCCATGACCAGAGTAGTAGAAAAACACGACATCATCACTATTAGCATTGCACAAGTGCTGCTCAAAGCTGTTGATAATCGCTTGACGAGTTGCTTGTTCATTTGTAAGTATCCACGGTATATCAACGGATTCTGCGAGTTTCCATTCACCCCCTTTAGTCCGTTCCCTGAGATACGCCTTTACCGCTTTAATGTCATTAACGCAACCTCTTAAGGGAGGAATGACGGGCACTGATGCTGGATGATAGCTATCAATTCCAACTAGGAGGGCGTAGATGCTTTTAGTCATATGGATGTCTCCTCAGCTCTTGTAGGAGTGTCAGTAACCGCTAACAGTGCGATCGCCAGCCGTTCTCATTGCACAGTTCTATCTCTACATCCACCAATAGATATGACGCTTTCTCTGTTGGGTTTTGTTGGAGATTATGTTCTCCAATTCATCCATTCAGATTGTCTTGACGTTTATAACGTTTGCCCAAGAGAGAGGAGGTCGTTTCTTTGCTTGGTGCAGCATATTTAGCAAATTCTTATATAACAATTTGACAAAAATTGCATATGTTAATCGCCATTTTATTCAACCTAATTGAAGTAATCATGCTTCCCCTCATTGGTAGAAGCTGGAAAAGTTAGTATTCGCGATAACGCCTCTCATTAAACATATTTTAGAAGAAATAAAACTCTATCTTTAAGATGATTTTTAAAAACTTTTTTTCTGTCTTTTGGTAGGTCATTTTTTAAATAAATAGATTATTTTTTAGATATATTTTTTGAATCATTAAAGTCAAAAAGACTTAAGACATCAAGAAAATTCCCGTATTTTAAGCAGGAAAATTCGGGCTATTTTTGTTGTTAAATATTTATATTGTTAACGGACAAATTTGTAAACCATTGCAATATTAAACTCGGTTTTTATCCGATGGACAGCGGAATTCTTTCCTTGTGCTTCCACACTATTGAAGAAACCAAAAAGCGATCGCCCATTGCGCTGATTTCGTTCTAGGTCAGCTTGAAAAACTTGTTCGGCTTGTTCATAGTCACCATTTTGCCTCAGTACGCTAGAAACCTCATAAAAGTGTCAGTAACAGCGAACAGTGCGATCGCATTTTTTCGTCAACTAGCTTCGGAGTTCCTGTAATTGAGTTTGCAGTTTCGCTCTCACTTCTTTTCGGTAGGCAAAGAAATGTTCTCCCACACATAGGGTCATAAAATACTCTATAAAAAAACTAGGCTTGCACAACAAAATGGCTCCTAATTGCACCCAAAATCGTAGTCGAGTCATCCGCACAATTCCCTGCCGCCAAAATACAATCAACATCAATCGCAGCATTCCTGTAGATAGCTCACGCTGAGCCTTTGGCCGATATCCCTGCATTTTCATGAAATGGCGAAACGTTCTCTTTAAGTAGGACAACGGCTCATAGAGATTCCAGAAAGCATCAATAAATTCTTCTACAATCTCTTCAACGGGACGTGTCGGTGTAAAGTTCATGATTGCTGTTTGATGGAAAGACTGTAAGTTATCATTCAAACGATTTTCTTGCTTGAGTCTCGTCCACAGTTTTGTGTTATGTAATGCCTGAAGCAGGCTTAAGTGTGGTTGCGGAATACTAGCATCTTCAACAAATTGCTGAATCCGTTTTCCAGCTCCTGGAGATTCGTGGTCGAAGCCAACGATAAACCCGGCTGTAATCCCTAATCCTTTTTCTGTAACTTTGTTACAGGATTCGAGCAGTGATCGCCGCGTATTTTGCTCTTTGTGAATTTCTTTCAAGCCCTCTGTATCTGGTGTTTCGATGCCCATAAAAATGAGCGTAAATCCAGCTTTCACCATCAACTCCATCAGTTCTTCGTCTTCTGCCAAATTTACAGAAGCTTCAGTGATAAACGCAAAGGGATACTGACGTTCCTCCATCCACGGAATCAACGCCCGCAAAAAGACTTTGGCGTTCCGCTTGTTGCCAATGAAGTTATCATCGACGACAAAGATCGCTCGTCTCCAACCCATTTGATATAGTGTTTCTAATTCCGCCAACATTTGTGTTGGTGTTTTTGTTCGAGGTTTACGACCAAATAGATTCGTAATGTCACAAAATTCACACTGGAAGGGGCAACCTCTGGAGAATTGAACGGTGACAGTGATGTAAGCATCGAGATCGAGTAAATCGAATCGAGGGATGGGAGTTTGGGTGACATCGGGCTTTTCGGCTGAGCGGAAAATTCCTCGCGGTTCTCCTCGCTCTAAGGCATTGACGAATAAAGGAATCGTACACTCTCCTTCATCCAGAATCAGATAGTGTGCTCCTGCCTCTAAGGCGAATTCTGGAACAGAAGTTGGAAATGGCCCACCTACTGCTACTTTTTTGCCCAAAGCAACCCCTTTTTGAATGAGCGATCGGAAGTCCTCTTTTTGCACGATCATCGCCGAGAGGAGCGCTAAATCACACCACGCCCAATCCTCATCAGTTTCAAACTGAACATTGCGATCGATAAATTGAATCTCCCAAGTTGAAGGTAGAAGTGCTGCCACTGTAATCAGTCCGAGTGGCGGAGTCGAGGCGCGTAACCCGGCAAGATCGAGCGTTTCTCTAAACGACCAAAATGAATTCGGTAAAACAGGCCAGATCAGTAAAGCTTTCATAACTTTAAATAACACTATTCAATGCAGAGAAATCTTTATTAGATGGCTTGTAGCTAAATAAAGCAGACATAGGGTATTAGTTTTTTGAATCCCATAATTCCTCCAAAAAGTAGCATATGGACTGCTTTTCAAGTTTTAAAACAAGTCTAGTATTTAGCTAGAAAACAGTATCTTGCAACAATTGCCAGCAACATCATGCCAAACATTTTCCTCAATCTTAAGGAGTTTTATGCCTTTCGAGCTGTCTAATTCAATCTACAGAATACTAGACAAGCACAAAACTAAGAAAACTATTAAATTGATTGACAAAAAAACTAGTAAGAGTTGCAATAAACTTTTAAAAACTATTTGATTAAATCTATTCAGCGTCCAACTAAACAAGCGAATAGGAAATGGCTCTGAAGTATTCAATTCTTGACTGCTTCGATAAGTTGCTGTAACTATAGACTCCGCTTCTATCAAACTATCCAAATCTTTTCTAGCCCAACTTTGGGTAACATCAGG